>CAZXGO010000019.1:0-3359 GCA_964640035.1 uncultured Chitinophagales bacterium | reverse complement strand
GATATGCTCGGTATCAACAAAGATTTTAGTCCTCGATTCGTACGACGTTATGCCGATTTACATCTCGTGATGACCCAAGCTGTCCAGCAATACATATCAGATATCAAATCAGGGGATTTCCCCTCTACCTCGGAACAATACGATTAATGGATTTTTTTGATAAAGACCGCCTCATTCTGGTCTGTAACGACGACGGAATATTTTCAAAAGGGATACGCGCACTCGCAGATGTAGCTGCCGAATTCGGTGAAGTGGCTATCGTAGCTCCCGATCGTCAACAAAGTGCAGTTGGTCACTCCATCACTATCCTTAATCCACTCCGATCCACAGCATTTCGTCTGGATGATACCTTTTCTGGTTTAGCGATCAATGGCACTCCAGCCGATTGCATCAAGCTTGCTCATGATAAACTACTGCCCAAGAAACCAAGCCTGATATTGAGTGGCATCAATCATGGTTCAAATGCAGGTATTAATATCTTGTATTCAGGGACTGTCAGCGCCGCTACGGAGGGAACCATCCTGGGGTATCCCAGTATTGCCGTGAGTTGTCTGGATTTTAACGAAGACGCGGACCTGAGTGGTAGTATGGAAGCCGCTCGTCGTGCCATTCGATACGTCCTTGAGTTTGGCCTGCCACGAGGGGTAACACTTAACGTCAATGCACCCGGTGGGCCATTTCGGGGTCTTGCAATGACCCGTATGGCCGATGGTCGCTATGTGGATGAGTTTGTTGAGCGGCAACATCCCAATAATACGCCCTATTACTGGATTACGGGAAAGCTCGAAGTTCTAGACAAAGGGGGAGACTTCGATACCGAAGTGCTTGCAGAAGGTTTTGCTAGTGTTACACCGATTCAATATGATTTGACGGCCTATCCGCTGCTCAAACACATGAACGAGCGTATCCCTAATCGCTGATTAACTAATAGCCGGCATCGTTAATCGTTTTGACGGATTCGATCCAGACATCCATCCATCGTTCTTTATGCGAACGCATAACATTCAAATGGATCTGCTCGGTGTGCGACAAGCCTAATTGTCCCAAATGATCACCCCAGATGGCGCTATTGGTACTCACAAAGCCATCATTGACCCCTTCTTGTTCATAGATATACAGATTAAGAGGGATGAGTACCGAATTGATGCTTTCTTTCGTGCCTTTGCCAACCCCGGCAGACCATGAGAAATAGTGAACCTTAGGATGGTCTTTAATCACAGGGTTGAAGTTTTGTGTGATATGTGCACGTGTCAGATCATTCAAAGCCGCAAGTACATCACTTTTCATACTTGTGTACATATTGGTACCCAACCAGTTGAAAACTTCACCCAGTAAATCACGCAATCTTCCTGGAGTGTTAAGCCCCAATTCGGCAAGGCTACTCCCTTTGTGGGGGGTCGCCATCGTAGTCAATGATGCCACTCGATCACCCAAACCTAGCTCGCTGATGGCGTATCGCAGGTCGAGTCCACCCATGCTGTGAGCGATCACATTCACCTTTTGTGCTTTGGTCTGATCGATAATGAACTGGATATGGCGAATCCAGTCTTTTGCCCGATCTTCGATAGCGGCATAGGGCACCACATTAGGCGCAAATGCTAGCACTCCGTGACTGCGTAATAGCATACAAGCTTCATGCAAGGGAGTAGGTTTGAAAATCGAAGCAATGGATCCATACCCATGACATAGCACAACTGGATATCGTAAAGGAAGGTAGTCTGGTTGGGGAAACTCAACCAGTTCAATTTTCTCCTTCCATTTCGAAATTCGCTGGTTCATAAAACAAATTCCGGTTCCGACAAATGTAGTCCACCTTTTTTATAGTTCACCAGATCTTCTTGCAGCCAATCCAGGATATTCGCCCTGCCTGGTATTACAAGCACCGGATGATTTCCTGAGCGCGATTTCGACACAAAATCATGCAGAATTTCTCTGAATTCATCCCGATTGATACGTTCGCTCATCGATAGGATATTGCTGACTTTAGCAACATGAGCGCCAGTTCGCTGAAGACGTGTTATACGATTCTCACTCAGTTCCTTATCCTCAAGTGATACTAAAACAGAGGTATTCGGCCATTGTTTATTGATACGAGAGATTTCACCAACAAATCGATCAAAACGTTCATCTTTCAGATCCGTAAGGGTCATCCCATAATCAAGATGAATAATGGGTGGTTTTGAATTTCTTGGTATGATATCCATCCATGAGAGTAAAACATCTGTATTATCACTACGTAGCACGAGCCGGATGGGTTCACCCATTTGAGTTAATTTTGCCAGTAACTCCGCGGAGGGTTCAGAGGTAGTCTCTAAAAGGATAACACCCGGATCGCGATACCGCACGAGATCTGTGTTTTGGCGCAGTTCGATTGTTCTTACGACAGTATTCATCCAATATATATGGATGTTCATATCTCCGGAGGGTAAATCTACGATCGCTGGAGAGTGAATCCCGTAAGGGTAAAGATTATGTGCGAGTTCACTGTGAAAAAAGGTTTTGCTAAAATTGGACGGCACTGTAACTCGTATAATGGACCGGTCAAAGCCATTTTCAATACCCGATTGACGCTTTTTGATCTGAGATTCCTTGATATTGAATTCTAACAGCTCTTTTTCAACGATCTGGTCAATGTCATCTAGCGATTTTAGTTCGGGTTTGTCGAAAAAAGACGGATCCCATACTAGGTATCCACTTATGCCAATACACACCAATAACAAAAGCAGAACAAGCCGTTTGCGAAGCATATAGATTCTGATCTGGGTCAGCTTTTTTGTGCTACAAGCGTTTCAAGACGTTTCATGATGCTAACAGCGATATCTTTTTTGGGTCCACTGAAGATCTCGGACTGATGTTCATCGATGTAATGTACGACATTTGTATCAACCTGAAACCCAGCACTGGGCTCGGCGATAGAATTCGCCAGGATAACGTCAACGTGCTTTTTGGCTCGTTTGCTTTGCGCCTTCTCGATCAGGTTATCCGTTTCCATAGCAAAACCCACCAAGGTCTGATGGTTTTTTTTGTGATTTCCCAACCAGGCCAGGATGTCGTCGGTGCGTTCGAACTCAAGGTGCATATCTGCAGTGTCTTTGGCCACCTTATGATCATAGCGCTGTTTTGGTCTGAAGTCGGATACCGCTGCGGCCATGATTACCAGGTCGGCATCGGCATGTTGTTTGACGACATCCATCATGTCGGCTGCCGAGCTCACCGCATGCACCTGCATCCCCACTGGAACCGGAATGCTTACCGGCCCGTGAATGAGCACCACCCGAGCGCCGGCATCCCTGGCCGCTTCAGCCATCGCGAAACCCATCTTACCACTGCTAGGGTTACTGATGTACCGGACAGCATCG
>CAZXGO010000018.1:10471-30282 GCA_964640035.1 uncultured Chitinophagales bacterium | reverse complement strand
ATTTAGCTGAAGGTTTTCTGTGCCAAAAAACTGAAGCTTATACTCTATACTATCGCTTGATTGAGTAGTTTTAAACTGTTTTTTGGATAACACCTCCACATTAGATCCAAATGATGAGCTATCAGGTGTTTGAATAGCGTCGTAACTAAGACCGGTTGGAAGAATGATGGTATAGGTTACAATATCACCGATTGATACCGAGTCAGGTGAGGTAACTAGCTGAATCTGTTGAGCTTTTGACTCCGTGAGATTCACAACTAAGAAGAAGAACAGTAGCAGACAACTCAAATTTGAACCTTGAAAACGAATCATCAATAGCGAGCTCCTCTGCGTTTGAAAAAAGACATCAATGGCTGAACATAACTTACGTGCGTTTGAACGTCAACGTTGTCTATTTGCAGTTTTCGAAATCTATCTCTTCGAAGAGCGTTTTCTTCAAGTCGTTTGGCCTTGTAATTATTCCTAAGAGTTTTACTTGATGTGTCAATCAAACGTTTTTGTCCAGTTTCAGCATCCCTTAAAGTTACAATTCCAATGTTTGGAAGATCATCTTCCAATGGATCTGCCACTGTAACTGCAATCAGATCGTGTTTTTTGTTGGTAATCTTGATAGACTTTTCGTAGTCGGGAGCGTAAAAATCACTTGCCAGGATAATAATAGCCTTCCTTTTGAGTAGACGATTCACGAACCGAAGAGGTACGTTAATGTCTGTTCCCCTGCCCTCTGGTTTTGTTGTGTATAATTCCCGTATTAGACGAAGTACATGAAGGCGACCTTTTTTAGGAAGAACTACTTTTTCGATTCGGTCGCTAAACAAGACTAGACCCACTTTATCACCATTTTTAATAGCACTAAAAGCGAGTACTGCACACATCTCGGTAGTAACATCCGACTTTCGCTGTTGACTCCCAAATATCCCCGAAGCTGATATATCAACTAATAACATGAGCGTTTGCTCACGCTCTTCTTCAAAGATTTTTATAAAGGTATCACCTGTTCTTGCGGTCACATTCCAATCAATTTGACGGATATCATCACCATATTGGTATTCACGAACTTCTGAAAAAACCATACCCCGCCCTTTAAATGCAGAGTGATACTCGCCTCCAAAAAGATTGTTCACTAATCCTTTTGTTCGGATTTCAAGTTGCCTGACTTTGCGAAAAATCTCTTTGGATATCATATATAAGCTAACCGACGGAATTGCTCAAGATTTGCATCAAGTTACGGTTTTTCAAAAGACCCTCAAAGGTACGTTTGGGATTCTAAATTCTTCAAAAATGTAAAATAAGCCTGCACAATTCGTATCTTTGGAAGATGTGAGATTTTGTCTCCTAAATTCTATGGTCTTCTACTTTTCTTATCCATAACATTTCATCAATAAGATTAAAATTATGATTATCGGAGTCCCTAAAGAGATTAAAGCACAAGAAAACCGAGTAGCCTTGGTTCCGTCAGGAGTACTCGAAATGCGTCGTCACGGTCATCATGTAATGGTAGAGAAAGGAGCTGGACTTGGTTCTGGCTTTAGCGATGAAGAGTATCGTCAGGCTGGTGCAGAAATGCTGGACAATATTGACACGATTTGGGCAAAAGCAGAGATGATCATGAAAGTTAAGGAACCCATCGAGGTTGAATATGCCAGGATGCGTGAAGGACAAATTATTTTTACCTATTTCCATTTCGCATCCAGTGAAGAGCTCACAAAAGCCGTCGTAGCATCCAAATGTATCGCAATTGCTTATGAAACGGTGGAAAGACCTGACCGATCTTTACCTTTGCTCGTACCAATGAGCGAGGTAGCTGGAAGAATGTCTATTCAGGAAGGTGCAAAATACCTTGAAAAGGCTACTGGTGGACGCGGTGTCCTGCTTGGCGGGATTCCAGGTGTTAAACCTGCTAATGTATTGGTTTTAGGGGGTGGTATTGTTGGGTATAATGCAGCGAAAATGGCGGCTGGTTTAGGTGCAAATGTTACAATTATGGATTTGAGTGCAGCACGAATGCGTTATCTCGATGATGTGATGCCTGCTAATGTTACCACAATTATGAGCTCTGAATATGCCATTAGAGAGTATTTACCATTAATGGATTTAGTGATCGGTGCGGTTTTAATTCCTGGAGCAATTGCTCCAAAGCTTATTAAGCGTGATATGCTCAAACTAATGAAAACAGGCTCCGTAATAGTGGATGTCGCGATCGATCAGGGAGGTTGTTTTGAAACATCTAAAGCAACGACTCACAGCGACCCAATTTATACCGTTGATGATGTTATCCATTATTGTGTAGCAAATATGCCCGGAGCTGTGCCCTATACATCAACTGCTGGTTTGACCAATGTAACACTTCCTTACGCTATTGATCTTGCGAATAAAGGCTGGAAAAAAGCATGTAAGGATGACAAATCACTAGAATATGGACTCAACGTGATTCATGGTGAAATCACCTATAAAGACGTTGCAGATGCCTTCAATATGAAGTATAGTCCAGTAACTAATTTCTTATAGAAATAGAGTACTTTAGTTATGCTAAAAGCCCCGAAATGGGGCTTTTTTTATGCTTTTTCGTATCCATGAGTACCTAGCCAGGTAGCTGATTCTTTTAGAAATGGCTTACTGAGTTTATGATCCTTTGCCAGTCCAATAAGCTGAGCATTGAGCCCTTTTTTTTGCGCCGTGTGTATACTTTTTTCCTGTGCCTCAAAACGAACGATATCATCGTTTCTACCATGAACGGCTAATACATGAAGGTGTTTTCGTTTATCCCAATTGCGCTCTTGAAAAAGATCATCCATAAATCGGCCTCCAATCATGATAAGCTCATTGGTATGTTTCCAGCGAGTAAAACCAAAATATCCAGCCAGATAAGCACCCATAGAATAACCTATGATAGCACAACGAGTGATTTTTAAAAAAGGAATTAAGGAATCTATTACCCCTTGAATGAACTCAGCACTGTATTCTAAAGATTTTTCCAGAGATCCTTTTTTCCCGCCATATAAGTACCATGCATAACCACGTTTTTCATCACGATCAAGGGTTCGATTGTCTGGATAAGGACCTTGTATGTATAAATGATATCCTTTGAGCGAATGTAGTTCCTGTGTTTGTTTCTCAAACTGGTTGATATCTTGTCCAAAACCATGCAAATAAACAATTAGTGGCTTAGGACCTTCTTCTCCCTGTTCATATAAACGGTACGGAACCTCCATCTTGAAGGTGGTTTTTCCTGAATTTAACAGATTCATGCCCTATACGCGCCCTCTTTAGTTCGAAGCTTTCCTTCTTTATTAATTCTAGGCCAAGATAGCAGATTCATCACCAAAATGCCTGTTATGGTGTAAGATTGTGGCGAATCAAATATCAAATTTCGTACATTAGAGCACCATTTTACCACAAAACCCATTGGCATGGCACTCATTCGTACTGACTGGACGCTGGAAGAAATAGCTCAGATTTACCATAGTCCCATAATTGAGTTAATTCATAGAGCCGGAAACATTCACAATGAAACTAATGAACTGGGTGAAGTTCAGGTTTGCACACTTCTATCTGTAAAAACAGGTGGATGTCCAGAAGATTGTGCTTATTGTCCACAGGCTGCTCGATACAACACAGGCATTAATGAACATGCACTACTTCCGCATGAGGAAGTACTTGAAAATGCACGCTATGCTAAAGAAAATGGGAGTACTCGTTTTTGTATGGGTGCCGCCTGGCGACAAGTTCGTAATGACAGTGATTTTGACCGAGTGTTAGACATGGTTAAAGACGTAAATAGTATCGGTTTGGAAGTCTGTTGTACTTTGGGCATGCTTACAGAGCATCAGGCACAGCGCCTAAAAGAAGCTGGTTTATATGCCTATAACCATAATTTGGATACCAGTGAAGAGTATTATGGTGACATTATTGGTACTCGAACCTACGATGATCGTCTAATGACCATTAATAACGTTCGTAAAACAGGAATATCCGTTTGCAGCGGTGGAATTATCGGACTTGGTGAAACCGACAAAGACCGTATTGGCATGATTCATACCCTGGCTACGATGCCTCAACATCCGGAATCTGTACCCGTAAACGCTCTTGTTGCCATCGAAGGAACTCCACTGGAAAACCAGCAACGCGTTTCAGTTTGGGAGATGATTCGAATGATCGCAACCGTTCGCATCACTATGCCACGAGCTATGGTGCGATTGTCTGCAGGGAGAGTGAACATGAGTGTAGAAGAACAAGCCCTCTGTTTTCTTGCAGGAGCTAATTCCATTTTTGCCGGTGATAAGTTGCTCACTACTCCAAATAACGGAGTGGATGCCGACAAAGAGATGTTTGCCTTACTCGGTTTAACTCCTAGAGAAGCATTTAAAGAGGCGCATCACCATCACGCCTAAAAACTACTTCACAACATTCATACCGTCAAGGGAATCTAAAACTTGGTGAATCTCCTTAAAAACAAGCGATAATTCATCCTCGTTTATGATGTATGGTGGCATCGTGTAAATGATGTTTCCCAAGGGACGAATCAACGCATTTGATGCAGCAAATTTTTGTTTGAGGATGGGTCCGATACTATCAAAATAACCACCTTTTGAGCCTTTCACATCGAAAGCTAGTATGCTACCACATTGGCGAATCTTTTCAACACGAGGATGATTCCTGAGCTGATCAAGGTGGGGTTCGTATCGGTCCCCTACCGTACGAAATGTTTGTTCGGTATTTAATATATGCCAGGATGCAAGTGCTGCAGCGCAACCCAAAGGATTAGCTGTGTAGGAATGTCCATGATAGAGCGCTTTTAGGGGTTCTTTTGAATGAAAGGCATCGAACACAGCTTGGGTTGTCATTGTTACAGATAATGGCAAAAATCCACCCGTTATACCTTTCGACAAACACAGTAGATCTGGACAGACACCGGCTTTGATACATGCAAACAACTCACCTGTTCGGCCAAATCCAGTCATTACTTCATCAAAACAAAGGAACACCTGGTATGCAGTACATAGTTTGGCTATTCCCTGCAGGAAGCTAGCTTCAACCATACGCATCCCTCCTGCACCCTGCACGAAGGGCTCGATGATCACCATTGCTACTTGATCACGATGGATCCGCAGATGCTCCTCTAACCGCGCCAGTGCAGCCGCTTCTTTCGCTTCATACTCCGCATCATCTTCCCAAGTCGCTGGATAAGGCATTCGATCTACAGCGAAAAGATGATCTTCAAAAGGTGCACTAAACACGGAGCGCTCCCCTACCGCCATCGCACCAAACGTATCTCCATGGTAGGCTCCATCAAAAGCAACAATCCTGGAAGCTTTCAATCCTTGGTTATGGGAGGCCTGAATAGCCATCTTGATGCCTACTTCAACTGAAGTAGAACCGTTATCACTAAAAAAAACCTTCGATAAGGGTTCTGGCAAGGCATCTACCAGAATCTGTGCCAGTTTCTGAGCTGGATCATGACTATACCCGGCAAAAATAACATGTTCCAATTGTCGGGCCTGGGCATAAATAGCCTCTGCAATTTCAGGCCTGGCATGACCATGAAGATTTACCCACCACGAAGAAATAGCATCGACAACCCGACGGCCATCCTCTAACGCTAACCAAACACCCTTTCCACTAAGTACTCTGATGGGTTCTGGGGCAAGGCCAGTCTGAGTAAATGGCGGCCATATGGAACCTGGATAGGGCTTCATGCTTATACAACGTATTATTGGGGGTACAGTGATAACAAAGATATGCTCTATGAGCAAATTGGACTAATGTCATTTTGTATATTCAGAAGTACATATTAAATCTTATGAAAACCATGAGAATATTTAACCTTACCATTGCTGGATGCATCATTCTATTTACAGCGTGTTCGCCATCCAAAGAAAGTAAACTAGCTAAACTGGAAGAAGCAGCCGAGGAGATTCGAAAAACGACTGTTCCTGATCGCAGAGTAGGCGTCTTTCAGTTTAATAAGGACGAAGATGGAAACATCACTAGTTTTGAAACGGATCATCCTACAGCGGCTCGAAGAGTCGATTCTTTACTAAAAGCCTATTCGTATGTAGAAATCCCTGTTATCACTCTTCCCGATCCTTCGTTGGGTGACAGTTTATATGCTATTGTACGCGTTGGCGTTGCTAATCTTAGAGGACAACCCCGCCATGGAGCTGAATTAGTCGATCAGGTAGTTATGGGTAGTCCATTACGCATCCTCAAACGACAGGGAAATTGGATATTCATACAAACAAGTTATCGTTACCTGGGTTGGATGACCCCAGAGTCAGTGATCATAACGGATGCTACCGGTTTTAAGGCATGGGAAAACAAGCCAAAAGTACAAGTACAAAATGTATCCTCGAATATATATGAGAAGATGGATCTTTCTTCATTGCGCCTGAGTGATTTGTCAATGAATGCAATAGTCGCGTTTCGAGCAGATAGAGGCTCCTGGAGCGAAATCGAATTGGCTGATGGTCGTGTTGGATTTATACCAAGTTCTCATGTGGGCATTCCAACTAGTATTGATCAAAAAGTACCAGATGGATGGCAAATCACGCGAACTGCTCTACGATTTCATGGGATACCTTATCTGTGGGGAGGTAATAGTAGCAGGGGTTTTGACTGCTCCGGTTACACACAAACAGTCTATGCAGCGAATGGCTATCAACTACCTCGTGATGCTAATATGCAAGTTGAATTGGGGGTCAATGTACCCTTCGATTCTACATTTGGCAATGTACTTCCTGGCGATCTTCTCTTTTTTGGAGAAAATGATCGAATTACTCATGTGGCAATCAGTATGGGTGGTCCTCAATTTATTCATGCTTCCACGTATGTAATGATGAATAGCCTAGATCCATCAGATGAAGATTATACAGCATATCGCAGAAATACCTTAAAGCGTATCAAACGCCTCCAAACGAATCAGGAGAATCTATGAAACAAGGATTATTATATCTCATCATCCTCTATGTATGGTTGTCAAATGTACAAGCACAAACCCCTCAAACGGATCTTTTTATTGTTAAGATTGTAGACGAAAATGGAGTTCGGGTATTTGGCACACCCCAGAAAATTAGTATTCACAAAGGATATAACAACCAACCCTCATTTAGTCTGGATGGTAAATCAATCTTTTTCAATGCAGATCCACTAGGGAATACCGATGTTTTTCGGTATGACATGCAACTGGATAGCGTTTTCGTTGTCACAAAAACGCCCGTGGGAGAATATTCCCCAAATCCCATCGATGAACGTCGTTTCGTAGCTGTAGTGGTAGAGCCCGACTCACGCCAACGCCTTTGGGAATATGACATTCGAACAGGCACCTCTACACTCTTTGTTGAAGAACGTGACTCGGTGGGTTATTTTGACATTCTTGATAATGGAGAAATCCCCATGTTTGTTCTTGGGTCACCTCAAACACTTCGTATCTGGAACCCCAGAACAAAATCCGAACGACGTGTTGATGGAATTCCCGGACGCAGTATTCGAAAACTTCCTGGATTCAATGGTTTTACCTTTGTAGATACACGCCACGCCGATCGGCATCAAGTCATCGCCATAGATAGTGAAACCCTGGAGCGCCAAGTTATCGCTCAAATGCCCGAAGGGGCTCAGGATCTGCTATGGACCCCCGATGGTACCCTGTTGGCATCTTCTGGAAGTACTATTTATCAGTTTAGTACTGAAGCCGGAGGAACATGGAAAAATATGCTTGATCTCCGAAATTTTGGTTTAGCAAATATAAGTCGAATGGCGATTAGTCCTGATGGGAATACCCTTGTACTTGTATCGGTGTACAACACTGTTCCACCCATGGATGAGGAGCCTTAAATGCCAAATCAGGATCGTTACATCGGCCTTGACATTGGGGGTACAAAATGTACTGTGGTATGGGGGGATAACCGGGGTACTATTCTAGATAAAATCCGCATTGAAACACGTGCATCAGAGCGTGGTCCCAATGCAATCATCCATGAACTGGATGAGGGTATTGAAGCTATTATTCGTCGGCATTCAAATGAAAAAGCTCTTGGAATTGGCATAAGCTGTGGCGGACCTTTAAATAGTCGTACTGGTCGCATAATGGGTCCACCAAATCTACCAGGATGGGATGATATCCCTATCGTCCAGCATTTTCAGGAACGTTGGGGGCTAAAAACAGTCTTGCAAAATGATGCGAATGCGTGTGCCTTAGCCGAATGGATGTATGGTGCAGGAAGAGGTTGTAAAAATATGATCTTTCTGACCTTTGGAACAGGTATGGGAGCAGGACTTATATTGGATGGTCGACTATACTCTGGAACCAATGATCTCGCAGGAGAAGTAGGACATATTCGACTTGCTAAAGATGGGCCTGTTGGGTTTGGAAAGGCAGGTTCGTTCGAAGGCTTCTGCTCCGGTGGAGGTATAGCTCGAGCTGCAGCAATAGAAATCAGGAAAGCTAGAGATGCCGGGCGGATGAGTCAATTAGTGTCGGTTTCTCCGCACGTAGATCATGAGATTTCCGCTAAAGAGGTATTTGAAGCCTGCGAAGCCGGTGATGATCTTGCCAAAGAAATCGTGGATCAAGTAGGCACAAGACTCGGTGAGGGTTTATCCATACTTATCGATATCCTGAATCCGGAGTGCATTGTAATTGGCAGTATTTTTGAGCGCAGTGGACACCTACTAACTTCGTCGATGCAAGCTTCTCTTGAGCGGGAAGCCATCCCAAGCGCCATGGCTGTTTGCCGCATTCTACCTGCAGCGCTAGGAGAATCACTCGGCGATGTAGCAGCAATTGCAACCATCTCCCAAAGGAAGGCATCAAATAATCAGGGCATCATTACATCAATTGATCAATGAGACTGAATTGATGCCTTGTTTATTTGTTGCCTTGTTTATTTGTTGCCTTGTTTATTTGTTGCCTTGAAGCTATACTATTTCGTCTTCCTAAATTAACAGAATTCCTATGTCTGCTTGGAGATACTTTTCGGCCTATTCAATTCCCGGTTTTGCTTTGCTGGGTGTATTCGTTGGCGGACTCTTTTCATGGTTGACTGTCGTCGTCGTTTTTGTGCTCATTCCCCTCGCTGAACTTATTGTTGGTCGGAATACCGAAAACCTGGATGAGGACGCCGAAGCAAAAGCTAAAAACAGCCTGTTATATTCGTTGGTATTATGGCTTTTTGTGCCTATCCCATTCATATTGACGCTTTTGTTTGGTTATCGATTTAATGCAGGTGCCTATCAACCCTATGAAAGCCTAGGAATCTTGCTCTCTATAGCATTAAGTAGTGGAGGAATTGGGATCACGATTGCACATGAACTGGTACATCGTAAGTCACTGGTAGAACAATATTTGGGACGAATTATTCTGCTTAGTGTTTTTTACATGCACTTTGCTATCGAACATGTACGAGGTCATCATGCCCTGGTTGCCACAGATGAAGATCCGGCAACGGCACGCCGTGGACAATCATACTATGCCTTTTGGTGGACTAGTGTGTGGGGACAATGGATTTCAGCTTGGGAATTAGAGGCTAAAAGACTTCGAAAACTGGGCTTCTCCCCTATCCATTACAAAAACGAGATGATTCACTTCACCCTCTTTCAATCAGCTTACCTGGCCATATTAGGCTGGCTTTTTGGATGGATCTTTGCTTTGATTGCAGTTGCCATAGGTGTTGCCGCATTCAGCTTGCTTGAAGGAGTAAATTACATCGAGCACTATGGCTTGGAGCGAGATCTTCTTGAAAATGGTCGCTACGAAAAAGTGGGTAATCATCATTCATGGAATAGTGATCATGTGATTAGCCGGATGCTCTTATTTGAGCTCACGCGTCATTCAGACCATCATGCGGTAGCCTCGCGTCATTATCAGATCCTTCGCTCAATAGATGAGTCCCCTCAACTACCCACGGGGTATCCGGGAATGATTTTACTCGCCCTAGTGCCGCCCCTTTGGTTTCGTGTAATGGACCCTATTGTTCAAGAATTTGATCGAAGATCTTCTGAAAGACCTGAACAGAGCTCATTTAGTTTATAAAAGTCGTTCAGTAATACCTTTATAACTGTCGATACGACGATCACGGAAGAATGGCCATGTTCTCCGATGCTCATCGATACTCGATAGATCAATTTTAGCGTGTAAAATCTCTTCGTTTTCTCCTGCACGTGCGATCCATTGCCCAAAGGGACCCACCACAAAGCTATCTCCCCAGAATGTAGTTCCTGCTTCTGTTCCCACACGATTTACAGCTGCAACAAAACAGCCGTTGGCAATAGCGTGACTACGTTGAATCATCTCCCAAGCTTCACGAAATTCATTCTTTTGGGATTCGGTTTCATTTGCCAGAACCCCAATAGCCGTAGGGTAGACTAAAAGATCAGCCCCCATCATCGCAGTGATACGTGCGGCTTCTGGATACCACTGATCCCAGCAGATCAAGATGCCGATGTTACCATATCGCGTATGAGCCACCTGATAGCCGAGATCACCAGGAGTGAAATAATATTTCTCGCAAAAACCGGGATCGTCTGGAATATGCATTTTCCGGTAAAAAGCAGCTTGCTTACCGTCAGCGTCGTAGATCACGGCACTGTTATGATATACCCCAGGTGCTCTTTTCTCGAAAAAAGGTACCACAATAACAAGCTCGAGCTCGGCGGCAAGTGCTTGAATGCGTTGATGCATCATACTATCGCTAGATTCTGCATAGGTAAACGCTTCTTCATCATACCCAGTACAAAAATACAAGGTATTGAATAGCTCTTGTAACAAAACAACCTGGGCCCCATCAGCCGCAGCCTTGCGTATAGAGATGATCGTCCGCTCTAGATTATGTGCTGTATCAGCCGTATTAGCTTGTTGGATGAGCGCAAGCCGCATAGTTTTTCTTTAGGGTTATTATCTGTTACAGATGCACGAGCGATTCTATTTTCCTGAATATGTATTGGAATCCAGGCTTAGCAAATCAGTGCATTTCTCATTAATTCATCAAATATAACCATTAAACCCAAATTCGTATCTTCCCGAAGTTCATACAAGCCTCCTCCTCTCCTCCTCTCCTCCTCTCCTCAACTCCTCAACTCCTCAACTCTTCAATCTTATTCCTTTCCTCCGTCTACCGTCTGCTGTCCTCCGTCCTCCACTATGCTCTTCAACACCCTCAGCTTTGCCATTTTTTTACCATTAGTATTCCTGATCTATTGGATATGGGCAAATAAGGATATTCGCTGGAGAAATATATTCATCATTCTGGCAAGCTATATTTTTTATGGCTGGTGGGATTGGCGATTTCTCGGGCTTATAGCGTTCAGTTCAGCCATCGATTTCTGGGTAGGCTTACAACTTGGCAAGACCGATGTACAAAAAAAGAGAAGGTGGTATTTATGGATGAGCATCATTGTTAACCTGGGTCTTTTAGGATTCTTCAAGTACTTCAATTTTTTCGTAGATAATGCAGTAGTTCTGTTTGAAAGCATTGGATTTAACGCACACCACAGTACCCTTCAGATTATTCTGCCTGTTGGTATCAGTTTCTACACCTTTCAAACGATGAGCTATACGATTGATGTGTATCGTCGTCAGTTGGAGCCCACGCGCGACTGGACTGCTTTTTTCGCTTTTGTATCCTTTTTCCCTCAACTCGTGGCAGGTCCAATTGAGCGGGCACGAAATCTACTACCGCAGTTTTATTCGCCAACTACCTTTCGGGGTGAACAGGCTAGGGATGGCCTGAGACAAATTTTATGGGGCCTTTTTAAAAAAGCGGTCATCGCGGACAACTGCGCCTTGATCGTAGATCATATATTTGGCCAGTACGAAAGTATTCCTGCACCTTACCTAATTCTTGGGGCTGTAGCTTTTGGATTTCAGATCTATGGAGATTTTAGTGGGTACTCTGATATTGCTATCGGTACAGCCCGATTATTTGGTTTCAATCTGATGCGCAATTTTGCCTATCCGTACTTCGCAAGAGATATCGCCGAATTTTGGCGTCGCTGGCATATCTCACTGACCACCTGGTTCAGAGATTATGTCTACATCCCACTGGGTGGAAGCCGAGTCTCGAGAGCAGTGAGCATACGAAATACCTTCATCATCTTTTTGGTCAGCGGTTTCTGGCATGGAGCAAACTGGACTTTTGTTGTGTGGGGACTTATTCATGCCGCATTTTTTATGCCATTGCTTTTAGCAGGAAATAATCGGAGACACCTGGAACCTATCGACCCGAACCGATTTCTTCCCAAAATGAGCGATCTGTTGCGTATTCTTTCAACCTTCGCTATGGTAAGTTTTGCATGGATATTCTTTCGCGCAGCAGATGTAAACAGCGCCATGGAGTACATTGAAGGTATATTTCGCTGGCAGGATGGATCTGTAGAATACTTTTTCCCCCCACGGGTCTTTTTAGTTCTACTCATTATGGTATTGACCGAATGGATACAGCGAGATAAAGAACATGGTTTAGAACTCAGCCATGTGCGTTCTAGACCTCTTCGATGGGCAATCTACGTGATTTTAATAGTGATCATTGCTGCACATGGGCACTTTGGAAGTACAAATTTCATTTATTTTGCCTTCTGATGAATCCAGACATTCGATCCCTTATTCGAGATAGCATCAGCTTTACCGCTTTAAGTGGTATGGTATTGCTCAGCCTATTCCTGCTTAGTTGGGTGTATACTTCTGACAATGTGTATACCAATGCAGAAACTGAAGCCAATGTGCCCATTCTTGAGCAAAAGACCCATTATGATGTACTCATGCTTGGGATTTCGCATGCTCGCATCTTCTCGCGTCATCGAAATCACGAACGGTTTGAAGCCCGTACCGGTAAAACGATGATCAACTTATCGCAAGGCGGTGGTTATGGTGGACTAGATAATCAGCTTCTTCATTTAAAGTACTTCAAACATAAAGGTAATACAGCGGATGAGCTCATGCTGGTGCTATCGCCCATGCTTATGTTTAATCGGAAGACGGATCGTACCAGTGTAGCATTTGGACGTGAGCCTTTTGATCCTGAATTTTTCCAATTTGTGATGGAGCATGGTGTTGAAAATAAACACGTGCAATTAGCCTACTATCTCAGATCAAAAATCTACTGGGAGTGGATTATTACTCAGCCCTTCAGTCTGGATCGTATGGACAAGCACATCGACGGACTCGATTCAGCTGCCATGAAACGTACCATGCCTTCTGCATACCCCTATGGACTGGATTCAACCCAATTTGAAGATCGCAAACGGGTTGCTGAAGCAATTTTTTCTGAAGCTAGTGATCAAAAGATGAAGATTACCGTCGTTATGCCTGCGGCTTTATTTGGAAAATGGCCCGGACACGACGAAACCATCACCTGGCTTCAATCCATTCAAGCTACATATAACTTAGATATCCTGGATCTTTCAGAGCGATGGGTGATGCGTAAAGACCTATTCTACGATCATCATCACCTAAACACGGATGGTGTAATGCAAGCGGTTGAAGTGTTGTTCGGTGATCGGTGATCGGGGATCAGGGATCGGGACTAAATATAGGCTCTTAGGAAGAAGAATATGATGACTCCGGTTATGGAGACATAAAGCCAAATGGGGAAGCTGAATTTGGATACTTTGCGGTGAAGGGCAAAACGGCCTGAAAATGCCAGATAGAAGCTTGTTAAGATGAGTGGTACTACTAGGGCAGAAAGCACTATATGACTAAAAAGGATCGCGAGGTATATGATTCTGACCATTCCCTCTCCTGGAAATACGGTATGTCCATGAAAATTGTGATAGATCACATAACTCACTAAAAATAATGTTGAGCTTACAAAAGCAGCGAGCATGGATCGCATATGCTTTTGATATTCTTTACGTCGAATACAGAGAAAGCCATAAACCAGGAAAGCCGTACTAATGCTGTTGAAAAGAGCATTTACAGCTGGCAAATTCGAAATGATACTGTCTTCAGTATAACCCACAGCTCCTTTGAAATAAATCAACCAGATTAAGAAAAGAAAAGCAGTCACGCTCAGACCGATAATCAGAATAATGGCTTTTTTGAAACTGATTTCTTTAAGAGCAGCTATCGTTAATTCGTCTGTAGAAAAAGTGTTGTTACGCATAGGAGTAGGTAGGTTGAAAGATGCTGAAAGATACATTGATTGACATGATCTTCAATGATTGTAAGCACTTCACTATACCAAGTTTTGATATATTTCATTCCCAGTGTAGTGGCGAATTAATCTGATAAACCATGTTTCCTTTACTTAGAACCACCATCTCCCTTGTCTTCGTTTTCATGTTGATCAATTCCTGTTCCGAATCTCCTACGGTGGTTGATGAGAATATTTGGTCCGCAGAACTTGAAGAATGGCGTAAAAATAGAATCGCAGAGTTAAAAATGGAACGTGGCTGGCTCTCACTTACGGGGATGGATTGGCTCAAAGAAGGTAGTAACAGCCTGGGAACTGAAGCCTCAAACGATATCCAATTTAAAGATGGATCTGCTGCATCAAGGGTAGGTATTATTTATATGGTTGCAGATACCTTCTTGTTTGTTGCTGATCCCGCTGCAGAGGTTTTTCATAATGAAAAAGCCATCACAGAAATCATGATGGAGGCCGACTACACGGGAAATCAAACGATTTTGAGCACTGGCAGCGTACAATTTGGAATCATAAAACGATCAGGACGTTTTGCACTTCGCACCTGGGATAAGAATACCACGACACTTGCGAACTTCAGAGAAATACCTATCTATAAGGCTGACGCCTCTTGGGTAATACCCGCAACTTTTCATCGCTATGATCCACCCCGAAACCTCGTTCTGACTACCTTAGTAGGCACTTCTGACGATAATCCCAACGATGGCTATCTGGAATTTAATTTGATGGGTGACACCTATCGTTTCGATGTGGTGGCAAGCGCTTCGGATACCACCTTATTTGTTGTATTTGGAGATCCAACGAACAAAGATGAAACGTATGGCGGCGGACGTTACATGTACATTGATCGCCCTGATACAAATGCATCGAAGAGCCAGGTAATCATTGATTTTAACAAAGCCTATAATCCACCCTGCGCCTTCACCGCCTATTCCACTTGCGCCTTTCCACCAGAGCAAAACACACTTCCCATAAAGGTTACAGCCGGCGAGAAACGATATTAGGGGCAGCAAGGCAGCAAGGCAGCAAGGCAGCAAGGCAGCAAGGCAGCAAGGCTAAGATTATAGCCTTGTTAGATACGATGCAAGCATATTATTTTGAACCCTTGATCAATTGATGCATTGTTGCCTTGATCATCTGTTGCCTTGATCATCTGATGCCTTGATGCATTGATGCCTTGTTATTTTTCAATATGGCAAATACCATGATTTCTTCGCATATTTCCCCAGTTCACCTATATGCATCATCCTTGAGAGGATTCTTTTATGTCGCGCAATTTTGAACTTTATCAACGCGCTCTTCAAACGATACCCTGGGCAACCCAGACGAATGCCAAGCGGCACGATCATGAAATGGGTGAGGCCATGCCTCACTTTATAGAAAAAGCACAGGGATGTCGAATGACCGATGTGGACGGTCGGACCTTCATCGATTATCGCAGTGCACTTGGGCCTATTGTACTCGGATATAAACATCCTAAGGTGGATGCTGCCGTGCGTGAGCAACTCGACAAAGGGGTACTTTTCAGTATGGCAAGTCCCATCGAAGTAGACGTGGGTGAAGCGATGTGTTCGATGGTTCCTGGTCTAGAACAGGTTCGATTCCTAAAGACCGGAAACGAAGTGAATACCGCAGCGATCCGCCTCGCCCGGGCAAAAACAGGACGCAGTAAAATCGCAATCTGCGGTTATCACGGTTTCGACGATTGGTTTGGTTGTGGAACCGGCAAAGCCCCAACATCTTTTACGCGTGAGAATAATGGCGTTCCTCATGAACTGGACGATCTGGTGATTCGTCTATCCTACGCCGATATCGATTACGCAAAGGAAGTCTTCTCCAAATATGGTCACGAATTAGCCGCTGTGCTTACTGTGCCCTATAATTGGGATGCTGTAGTAGGTCACGAATTCCTACAGTACCTCAGAGAGGCCACTACAGCATATGGTGCGGTGCTCATTTTCGACCAGGTTCTCACTGGATTTCGTCTTGCTAAAGGTGGTGCTCAGGAATACTTTGGGATCATTCCCGACCTTACCACCTATGCAAAAGCGATGGCCAATGGGTATCCCCTGGCCGCTTTTGGAGGTAAACGGGAGTTTATGCAGCCACTTGAACATGTAATCATCACCACTACGTACGCCGGAGAGACCCTTTCCCTGGCAGCCACGAAAGCTACGCTTGAAATAATGCGAGAGGAGCCTGTGCATGAACATATATGGAGGCAAGGTACAAAATTGATGCAAGCCTTCGACCAGTATGCTTCATCGCTTGGTAAACCGTGGAAAAGCTTTGGATTGGCACCGGCGGCACAGTTTCATTTCTCAGATGATGATCATGAAAATGTTCATCTTCGCAATCATTTCTTTAAAAAGCTCTTTGAACAGGGCATCTTCCCTGCTCGACCCTTTCTGATTAATTATGCTCATGACGATGCATCAATCGATGAAACTATCCGTGCATTTCATCATGCTCTGGATCATGTAGCCACTTTAGAACCCAGTCTAAGCGTATGAAAACCTACTGGATGATTGGAACCTTGTGTTTCATTGCTTGCTCGAACTCCAAACCTGTGGCAACTCAGGAAACCTCAAATCTGAGTGTTCGCACTCAGACATCCTATAATTGTACCAGCGAACGAGTCTACGCCTCATTGCTTAGCACACGACGCCACCGTCTGAGTGGAGAAAACCCAATTGTAGGTGTGTATGATTCCCGCGATAGTGGTCGGAACTGGACTCAAACGGGATGGCCTCAAGGCCGCCATTTTGCGATCGCCACAGAACCATCGACCTGCGGGGTAATTCGATATGTAGCCGCAGGAAATGGACTCTTTCGAACCTTGGATGATGGTCGCACGTGGCGAATCACTACCGATTGGCAACAAACAGAAATCCAGGAAATCGCTGTGAGCACATTGAAAGTGCAACACATCCTTATTGGAACGCCATACGGCATCTTTCGCTCTGAGAATCGAGGGGATAGCTGGCAGGAAGTGAATCAAGGACTTGATCAGCGCTTTACCAGCAGTATCCGATTTGATCGTACCAATACTGATCGTGCAATAGCCGGCACAGAGTCAGGAGTCTACATCAGCAGTGATGGTGGACGCACATGGATGCCTACCAATCTAAAAGAACCCGTGAGATCTGTGCGTCAAAGTCCGGATAATCCTTCCATGTGGGTGGCAGGCCTACAGCACAAAGGTGCAGCAACAAGCATCGACTTTGGGAAAACCTGGCAAATCAGTCCATCCTTGAATGGAAAAACTATGTACCAGATCGAATTCGGACTTAAACAAACCGAATTATGGGCTGGTGGATGGGAAGTGGGCGTATGGTACTCCCCCGATTTTGGTTTAAGCTGGGAGCATCGCAGCGAAGGGATCGCTTATCCATTTATTCATAGCATCGCTGTATCCAGACAGCATCCCGGGCGTATTTGGGCAGGTAGCATGGGCGGCGGACTCTTCCGCAGTGATGACCATGGAAAAACCTGGACAGAAAGTAACCTTGAACTCTTTGAGGCCGGACAAATTTGGGATCTTTTTATCGATACGGAACAATGAAAACATTCTATTCAAGCCTCCTATTCCTTCTTATCCTGAACTGGAGCGCTCCAGTCAGTGCACAAGTATTTCAAAGCCAAAGTGAATACAACCAGGCCTGGGAGGCCCGCAAAGAGCGTCTAATTGACTCTTTGGGTGTACGGGCGCTCATCAAGCGCGACAGCTTGCGTGCAGGACTCACTCTTCACCCTCGTCATCGTATGGATGTCATGGAAGCCGTGATTCTGATCCAGCGAAATCTGGATCCCGAATTTGGAAATGAAGTGATTCTGAATGAAGCACGTCGTCCATATCGGGGCGGGATGTTTTACATCCATGATGTCATGGGAGCTTATCTGCACCTGGGTGATAAACTTGGTCAGCCCGCACGCGATGCCGTGCGCGAGAGTTTGCGTAAGCATACCATTTATCGTGGAGATACGGAGAATCACTGGCTCCTGTACTACTCAGGCATGTACCTGGCTGCTCAGACTTTTCCAAATCAACCTAGATCTGAATGGTTCAATGGACGATCATCCGACGAAAATTTGAAGGAAGCGCGTGAATGGATTGAGCATTGGATGGATTTAACTACAACCATAGGTCAGGGTGAGTTCGATTCTCCAACGTATATCTCCGTTTTCCTGGCACCCTTGTACTCGCTATATACCTTTGCAGAAGATCCTGTTTTGAAGGAAAAGGCGAGGGTGATGCTTGATTGGATTTGGGCCGATTACGCCGTCGATTACCTGGATGGACGCTATGCGGGAGGGCATAGTCGTGATTACACCTACGATGCTGTGCTTCCAGAATATGTCCCTTCGGTTGCCTGGGGTTGGCTGGCCTTCGGTCAGAGTAGCCGTCATGCCTATGAAATCACAAACATCATTGCGGCCTTGTCTGATTATCGTCTTCCTGTCGAAATTAACAACCTGGCCAACGACCGCGAGCAATCCTACACTCAGTACGAGCGTAAGCGAACACGACATATGTTTCGCCATTCAGAGGTAAAAAATGCTCCTGTGTACAAAACCCTTCACATGACTAGTACGTACGCTTTGGGAAGCCTGCAGGGAGGGATTCTCCAACCTATTCAGCAACATACCTGGGATGTGACATGGTCTGGAAATGGGCTCAGTCATACCGTATTCAGCCTTCACCCGTATTTTGAGGGAAAAGAGTTAGCAATGTTCTTCCCCGAAGCCGAAGAATGGCTGAGTGATGAGGTCGATCGTTATCACGTGGTGTATACTGATCCCAACAAATGGAACAGTTCCAGCCCATATGAGCGGACCTTTCAGCACGAAAACACCCTTATCGTCTTGTATGATATCGCTGAAGGCGCCAAACATTCACATATTGATGGTTACTTCCCAAAAAGCCTGAAATCCCGTGACGTCGATGACAGTGGATGGATTTTCATGGATACCGGTAATGCCTGGCTAGCATGGTATCCCCTGACTCCCTATGAATGGATTGAAGAGCCCAATAACTGGAGATTACGCAGCCATCAACTGCGTAATGGACTCATCTTTGAGGCTGCATCGTATGATGATTATCCAACTTTTGATGCTTTTAAGAAACAGATGCGATCAAATGCAATACAGGTTTCCACCTTCAAAAGCACAGGGGAAATCAGCTACACCAGGGCGGATGGCACCATACTGGGTTTTGGTATTGATGATGTACGAACCAAGAACGGTCAGGTCGTGAGCCTGGATTCAATGCATTTATTTGAAGGACCCAGAATCAAAAGCATCCCGGGTGAGCGTACCATTATAGTGTACGACCGTGATCGTCAATATCGGATTTCGCTCGATAAGTAGAGATGATCTTTATTGAGCCGGTGCAACACGTAGAATTGGTGATTTTCCACCGGTTCTGCTATCTATGGCAAGATAAATAAACCCATCTGGTCCCTGGCGCACATCCCGGATTCGACCCATGTTCTGAACGAGGGTCTCCTCACTGAGCACACGAGTGCCGTCCATCGTGAGACGAGCAAGTTGTTCGCCGGCTAACCCGCCTGCGAATAAGTTACCCTTCCATTTCGGGAAAGCATCACCCGTGTACATCATCAAGCCGGAAGCGGCTATGGATGGAACCCAGTAGTGTACAGGCTGCTCCATCCC
>CAZXGO010000018.1:0-10461 GCA_964640035.1 uncultured Chitinophagales bacterium | reverse complement strand
GTCTCATGGATTGGCGTTCCTACGCCGTAATTCACACCATAACCGATCACCGGCCAGCCATAATTTATTCCTGGCTTGATGAGGTTCAATTCATCACCACCCTGAGGACCATGCTCATGCTGCCAAATATTACCCGTGGCAGGATCTATCACCATCCCCTGGGCATTACGATGACCATAACTCCAGATTTCTGGCTGTGCTCCTTCTACCCCAACAAAAGGATTATCTTCGGGAACACGACCATCATCAAACAAACGAAGAGTAGTACCAAAGTGATCCGTTAATAACTGCGCATTATGGGCAGTCAAATCACCACGGGGTGGTACCTGACGATCGCCGACGGTGATAAACAAATAGCCATCCTTGTCGAAGGCCAGGCGGCATCCATAATGCCCACGGCTACGATACCATGCTTTTGCTTCAAAGATTTCTTCGATATTGGTGAGGGCATTGTTCTCATATCGGCCGCGAACCACAACGGTAGTACCCTCTGAACCATCAGCGTTTCCACGTGAAAAACTTAAATAGATCAAACGATTGTTTACAAAATCAGGGTGAGGTACAACATCCAGGAGTCCTCCTTGATTGCCTGTACGGACCGCAGGCACACCAGATACTGCTTGCTCGAGCAAAACACCATCTTGAATCACTCTAAGACGTCCTGGACGCTCCGTTACGAGGATATCGCCGTCCGGTAAAAAAGCCATCGACCATGGATTTTCAAGCCCATCTACAAACACTGAAACCGTATATGGATGATGTTCCGATTGAATTGCGCCATCGGGCAATGTTTGGCTACACGCTACCAATGGTAAGTAAAATATCAGGCTGAGTGCGGAGAGGAGTCGACGGTGAGTGATCATACTGTTCCTTTGTTGGAATATTTCATGAAGAATAATGCACAGAAGAGTATAATAAGAACTAGAAAGAAGGCATTCAACCTTAAATCAAAGGATTTGATCGTGGTGTTAAGCTTCGTATTTTCATCGGAGTATTCATTTAAGCAAGAGAATATCACTAATGATGGAATCCCTGATCCAGTATTTCGAGACTATCCCGAGTACCCACCGAGCAGCTATACTCGTTGGCGGAATCACCTTTTTCTGGCTTTGGGAATATGCAGGTCCATTGTTCCGCTTCAAATACGACAAATGGAGCCACGCTCTGGTGAACTTTTTTTTCACCTTAACAACGATCGTTGTCAATTTTGCTCTGGCCTTCGTGCTTCTATTATCTGCCGACTGGGTAACTGAGCATCAGTTTGGTTTGTTTTTTTGGCTACCCACCATGCCCATCCTGATCTATACGCTGTTGGGACTAATGTTCCTGGATCTGATATCAGCTTGGTTTGCGCATTGGATTCAGCATAAAACCCCCTGGATGTGGAAATTCCATCTTATCCATCACACGGACCAGTATGTAGATACCACCACGGCCAACCGTCACCATCCAGGCGAAAGCGTGATTCGATTCTTTTTCACTACTCTGGCCGTTTTGGTTTTGGGTACTCCTATCTGGTTGGTGTTCTTATATCAATCACTAAGTGTTGTATTGAGTCAGTTTAACCATGCCAACATCTCACTACCTGTATGGCTCGATACAGCGATAAGCTGGTTTATTGTCTCCCCTAACATGCATAAGGTACACCATCACTATGTGATGCCATATACTGATTCAAATTATGGGAACATCTTTTCTGTATGGGATCGCTTATTTGGAACCTTTAAAACGCTCGATCCTAATCATATCGTTTTTGGGGTAGATACCCACATGGATGCAAAAGATGCCACTAATGTGGTGCATATGCTAAAAATTCCTGCCCAAAAGAAAAAGACCAGTTTGAAGTGAGATCATTGGTCGCTTAGGAATCCGATAATGAGAATTTCTTCTTGTATTTAGCTATCAGGTAAAAAACTGTTCCTACTAGAAGTAGACCAAAGGTTGCTTCTACAGAGGAAAGAGGGCGTGGCGAGACGCGTAATCTCTTACGCCGCAGACAGAAAAAAGCCCGCGATTCCAAAAAACAGCACAGAGTAAATGGGGATAGCATAGGTCGCATTAACAGCCGCAAACCACTTCGGCAGGTACCCATCCAAAGCCATTCGGTAACTCATTCGCGAGGATGAAAACGTTGAGCTGATCACATTGCCCCCCACCGATGTGATGATTCCAATGGTGACCAAACTCGCCCCAATAGGACCTAACCATGCTTCTCCAGCTGCGATCAAAGGTCCCTCTGAGTTTGCAAGGTCCGGAACCAGGCGCTGAGCGGACCATTGGATCAAAGCATACAAGGCCGTAGCCGTGCCAAGCGCCATCACCAATGCCCTTGGCATATCTCGATGAGGATTTTTTGATTCACCTGCTGGTACCGTTGACGATTCAAATCCAACATAGGCATAGATTACGAGAAGCAAGGCAGCACCAAAATCTGAACTCGAGGGAAGTTCCGTAATTCCGGAACTTGCACTACCCTCCCAGCTAAATAGTCCATAGATAGCCAAAGCTACTAGAGGAGATAGTTTTACGATCGTAATCAAACCGAGAGATCCCATTGTAGCACGGGCATGAACCACATTCAGCCCGACAATCAAAACGGTTGCAATAGCCAATAAGGCAATTCTTGGGATGGGTTCAGACGCTGCAGGCCAAAAATAGCTGATGGATAGTACCATCAGGTTCAGATTGGCAGAGTAAGCCGTAATTCGGGCAATGTAATAGGCCCATCCTGCCTGAAATCCCCAAAATGGACCAAAAGCCGTTCCAACAAACAAAATAGGTCCACCAGTTGACCGAAATACACTGGAAAGCTCACCGAAACTGAGCATGATAGGGGCAATCAAAAGTGCACATATCACGAAGATCCAGGGACTAAACTCACCGGCAAGTGCATATGTTTTTGCAGGCACACCAAAGATACCTGCGCCTATCATTCCATTGATCGCCAACAGCCAAAGCCCTACAACGGTGAGTTGTCGCTTAAGGGATTCAGAGGGATTTATTTGGATGCTCATTGTACCAAAAGATACTACTTTTGGCTAGAGTTATCCGATTGAATAAAACGCAGGATAGACGAAACGGTCTGCACTTGTTGTTCCTCCCTGCTGATCGTAGCATTATTATCGCCAAGTTGAGGACCATAATGCCCGAATTGAGCATGATTTCCCCCATCAATTTGAACATATTGAGTACTGGGAGGAAGTAAATGAGCATTTTGCAGGATATCACGCATATCCGCAACTCCATCTATACTTCCATAGATTTTAAGAACCGGTATCGCAGTGTCCTGTAGAGTAAAATCACGAGGATGAGTAGTAGCCAATAATATTAATCGATCAACCATTTCTGGATGTTCATAAACAAATTGAGCAGCCATTTTGGCTCCCTGGGAGTGTCCTGCGAGAGTGATTGTTTTGGTCGTATCAGCAAAAATTCCAAGTTCAATGGGTTTTTGATATCCCCAGACCGACATTCGAAATGGCATTCGAATAATCCATACCTGTACTCCCTGAGAAGCTACATGAGATAGCATGGGAACGTAAGCCCAGGGTTGAACAAAGGCACCAGGATAAAAGATCATTATTTCATTAAATCCTTTTACAGGGCTGAGCAGATAGTAATCAGGGGTTGTTTCGATCCGAATGTGTTGTTTGTACGCCCCCATATCAGGATCTACCCCCTTGGCCTGCATGGAATAAAATAACCAGATGGTAAACGATATCCCCAGAAGCACCCAAACCATTTTTAACACACGCAATAGTTTTGAACGCTTCATTCCTTGATGTGTACCCTCCGATTGGTTTGATTTCATTCTCATCATTTAAAACCGAACAAGAATGGAAACAGGAATACCACTATGATGGTCCATAAACTATAGATAGGTAAAAATCTACTGATGCTATGTCCAACAGATTGAAGATGTTCTTCTTTGATTACAGACAAATACAATCGGGCAGTAACGATCACCAGATTTAGTAATATCAGTACGTTTCCTCCCATTACTGACAGACGGTTTGGGGTAATACCGAACTCAAAGACTCGATAAAAAATCGCTGATAAAGCTATACTATTTACTAAAATGGCCACTACAGATAGACTTAATAACAAACCGGTTTCCAGACGTGATCCATCATTTTTTGAGGCTTCAAGAACAGAAAATAGGATGATAGCCATCACACCAATGAGGATTAGATTAAAGATCAGCAAAAATTCACGATCGTTATAAGGGTCTTTTCCCGTGTAAAGAACTGCCACTAGATATACCACAAGTGTGATAAGAACAATCGGAGTGAACACTTTCGCAATGACCGGCGAAACCATGTTTACGATCCTTGGATTTGTTTTAATCAGGTATGTTGCAAGGATTGGAATGGCAGGTAATGCCCAGAATACGATATAGTTTTCAAAAACGTTCTCAATATCCACTTCGATCAAAGAAAACATCCCAACCGTCAGGGCTATTAAAATCCCACCCGAGATTGCCAGAATAGCCATCATCACGGCCAGATCTCCATTAAATCGTAGAAAGCCTAGGCGTTGATCATGGTTTTTGAACTGATCTTTCAGATAGGAAAAGCCAAACACAGACCATAAAAACAAGGGCAAATGGATACTTGCCAATATCAACGTATCACTGCCTGGATTGTCGGGTAAAAAATTGATAAAGATAGCAGAAATCAGGAAGGTGACCATGCTAATAATAAAGCCCTTCCAATACCAACCTGACCTCCAGGC
The DNA here is from genome assembly GCA_964640035.1 of uncultured Chitinophagales bacterium. Lineage (GTDB taxonomy): Bacteria > Bacteroidota > Rhodothermia > Balneolales > CAYWCV01 > CAYWCV01. The sequence continues at coordinate 5,727 of CAZXGO010000018.1, read as the reverse complement.
AATGTAGGTTGTGAGTAAGGGGAAAATCACGAAACCAATATTCCTGGAATAAAAGAACTCTTCATACAGAGACACTAGATGAGGTAACTTGGCTATCAAACCAGCCAAAAAAATGATCAGAACTACGAATAACCATTCATTTTTGAATCCCCACGAAATAGAGGATTCAGAGGCCTTCAATCGTTCATGCCACACTTTTGCCACCAAATGATCTTCAATAAGAGTATAAATCGAATTGAACTCAGACTTAAATCGGGTTGTATCAGATCGATAAAGTTGTTCTAATTCGGCAGGGTGATCAATATGCTCGATGATACGCTCTCTCATTGATCACTTCCCTTCTTTGAATCGATATAAGATTGGTAAAACAAAATGGCTGAAACCAGCATGGGTAACATAAAAAAACCCGTAACACCAAGAATTTGGGTAAACGAGCTCCAGGGTAAATGCTGCATACCAAGCAATAATGCCACTAGGGCAACCATGAACATACATGCAGCCATCGAGATCATGATCACAGTCATGCCTATAGCTTTAAACCTGATGAAAAACGATGCCAGAATACCCAAAGCCAGAATGAACATATAGCTAAGATTGATCGGATTATCTTCGGAACCAATAAGCCCAACGGCAAGATTAACCCAGGTTAGCAGGAATCCAGTGAGAACAGATAGTCCAACCGCAGCGCGATAAACCAGATCCTGGCTATTTCTCGTAATGAAACTGTAGGTAAGTCCGGTTATAAAAAGCATTCCCCACATGAGAATGTAATCGAATACACTCCAATCCATTTCCTCAGAAAATAGACTAGCTGTAAAAGGAATCAGCAATAATAGTGATGAGATAAAAGCAACTCTAGTACTGCGTTGTGCGATCATTGAAGGAGGATGCTGTTCATTCCCGTAGGTAAGCATGGATTTCATAAATGTGTAGGGATCTGTATTACTAATGAGAAGATTGTGTTTGTGATTTATATCTCTTAAAGATGAGCCAGGTTGCCGTTGAAATAGTCAAAAACAAAGGAATAGCTCCTGGTTCACTCTCAATTGCAATATTTAATCCTAGCAATGCAAGACTAAAAACAAAAATCAACCCAGGGAAAAACAGGGTTACAATGTGATCGAGTAAGCTTGGTGGTCTCATATTTGCGCTGATGTATGGTTGAGGGATGAGTATGATCTATCGGTGACTATGAATGAGCTGCTCAAGAGCCTTTAAATGCGCTTCAAAAGCCTTCTTACCCAAAGCCGTGATTGTATATTTTGTGTTGGGTTTTCGTCCAACGAAAGACTTTTCAACCCCAACAAATCCTTCTTTTTCGAGTGCCTTCAAATGACTAGCTAAATTGCCATCCGTCAGATCGAAGTACTCTTTGAGCGTGGTAAATTCCAATGCATGATTGACCACCAAAGCCGACATGATGCCCAGCTTAGCTCTGTTTTCAAAAGCTTTATGTAGTCCATCTATAGAAAATTTCACCGTTCGTACCTGATATACATATAGGTTCCATAAACGATGTGCCCAAATCCAAATCCGGCTAACCAGAACCAGAGCCCAAGGCTTGTGTTAAATGCACACCATAAACCCAGAATAATCTGATAAAAACCCAAATACTTTACTTCGTCAATGGTATAAACACTCGCATTATACAGAGCAAGACCATAGAATAGGAGCATGGTGACCGGAATCCAGGCAATCATACCATTAGAAAGCAAAGCAAGGATAAATATCCCTCCTGTTAATAAAGGAACGGTCATTGAATACACCAGCCTTTTAGCGGAGGTATTCCAGATAGCATTTCCCGTTTTAATCGATTGCTTCCATGACAAAAAGACGGCAGTAAAGAGAGCCAGAACCAAAACCAGAAGAGCAGTAATGGTCGTATCCCTCAAAACGGGATCGTTTAACAATTCAGCACTAGTAATGCTTTCATCAGCATTCAAGCTGAATCCAAGAATTAGGTGTACGTGAATCACACCCAATGTGGCATATACCCCTGCCATAATTCCTGCCCAACCTGAAAGCGATAAAAACTTGGTCGATCGCTCCATGATGGACCGGATATGAGCTATATCCTGTTCGACGTTGTTAGTCTTAGATTCTTTCAAAGTTATTTTATTTTTAGAGTACTTTGTTTTTCAAAGTTACATACAAAAATATTGAAACCAAATTTTTTTTAGAAAAAATGATTCCAGTATTCTTAAATACCGTGTCCTGGGTATTGCTTAGCGGCCCAACTAACATCCAGGCCAGCATGTTTGAGAAGACGAAGCATATTCCCCCCTAATATCTTCTCTTTATCGGTCTCAGAAATTTTTGCATAAGCAACCCAACCGAACTGAGGGATTACATCACGCATGGGAGCATCACTAGTAAAAAGTACCTTATCAGCTAAACCTTCGTCGACAAAATACTCGACTACGCCATGTAGCACACTCGTGAATGTGAGATCCAGATAAATATTTGCACGTTCTTTCGCCAATTTCACCCGACTTCTAGCCACTTCCCAGGTCCAACCTGAGTGGGCGAGCAAGTAATTCATATTTGGATATCGCTCGGAAATGTCGGCGATCTCATTGAGAAAATTATCACCAATAGCCGTTTGATGAAGCTTCACAAATCCTCCCACTTCATTTCCCTTCTCGTACCATAGATCGTATCTGGGATCATTGTACGGAATGCCAACCCGAGGATTATATGGTTTTAAACCCCTAAATCCGTAGGTATCATGACAGAGTTTGATGTCGGCCGCATAATCATCCGCCTTATTCGGATCAATGTTGGCATAACCAATAATATCATTGGGATAGCGATCACATAAGTCTTTGATGAGTTCATTGCCTTTGGCATAATCAATCCAAATCCCTATCCACGAGCTACATGCAAATCGATCAATACCTATGCGCTTATTTCTGCGAATCATGTGTTCCGCATCACCATGTGGGATAGGAATATATCCACTCCCCATTAAGCCATCATGCAAGACATGGGTATGAGGATCGATCACCGGTATATGATCGATTGGTTTACCCGCTTTCGCTTTTTTTAGAATGAGTCCCTGGTCTTTTGAGGGATATTCTTTCGGCAATTGATCTAATTTCAGAACACGAGCCAGATTTCCGCCAGCAAAAGCTGCTTTATCAGCAGGACTAAGTTCACAATAATCCACAAAGCTTCGAGCAGCTCCAGGACTCTTGAATGGCCATTCGGTACCAAGCATGATACGATGAGCACCTACCTTTTCGGCCATGTATTCAGGTCCGTAGTGGATCTGATAATTTGAGAACTCGATAAAAGTATTCGGGTGCGTATCCATGAGAGCAATAAAATCTCTGGGACGCTCCCATCGTGCATTCTGTATAATGACGGGTATACCAGGGTGATTATGGCAAAATGTATCTAGTTCATCGAGGCTAACTTGATGATGATCTCCGTTGTTGCCACAGTCAAGTAAAAGCGGCATCTGCAGATCTTCCAAAACATCGAACAAACGCCCACAGACCAATTCATTAAAAGCATAATTCTGCCTTTTGGGAAACATTTTTACGGCTTTTACCCCATTTGAACGCAGTAATTGAGCTAATTCATCTCCTTCGGGAAACTCATCGGCCCAGTGAGGAAGTACAACCCAAACCGGAATCAATCGTGGCTCATTGGCCACTTCCTGCATGAGGACTTGATTCCCATACATAGGATCGTATTCACGCGACAACCAATGCCAGACCAGGGATCCATGGATGCCAGTGTGCTCCATATCCTCCAAAAGCTGTGATTTGCGAAATGGGATGCGTGCATCGGTAGGACCATGCATGCCAAAAGAGGCATTACAATCGAGGTAGATCATGAACGTGTTATCGTAAAGCTAGATGGATCTTGAGCGGTTGGAGTTAATGTAAGGGAGAGTTGAGTGCCATTTCGGCGTACAGTAACGGTCACCTCGCCCGTATCATTAACAGCGATATCCGAAACGGCGGCGGAAGCATCTTTAGTACCTGCTGAAATTGCACTTACCAGCCAATTTTGCTCTGATGCAGGTAAGTTCGCGTGAGCATAGGGGTAATCAGCCTGACGTTCCGGGGCGATCGGAAGAACATTTACACCGTTGCTAACAGCCGCACTTCCTTTGAAATTGGCATCGACGTAGGCCATCGGACGCGTAGTCTTAAAGCCATTGTTCGTTTTAGTAATCTTGCCATTACCGTCCATATTGTACGCAAAAAAGCGTGCCTCCAAAGTAGCCGGATTTCCAACTTTCATATCAACACGGTCCAAAATCACCGTGGTTATCATCTCAGGAAGGACAAACATACAGCGAAGCACTTTATCGATGTTTGAATCTACCAATTGGTAGGCAGGACTCGCATCACTGGCTACGTGTAAAACACCATCTTTATTCCCGAAAGACAACACCTTAGCGCTGGCATCGGATGCATTCGTTCCTTCACTTCCATCGTGATACTGGTGAGGCATTCCGTTGATAAGAATAGCATTATGCCCTGCTGTTGTACGCATCATCCAGCTTGGATCCTTGAAATTGTAGGGCGCTTTCTCGGGATCAGCGATGAGCTGTTCACCGTAGCAAGCCATCAGGAAACTATTTCGATCCGCATGTTCGTGATTCGACGGAGGTCCACTACGCAAGGCCACCACCAGATCTTCGAGCTCAAAACCAGAGCGCATAATGACCCAGTCCAGGTCACAATTCCAGATGCTTGGCTCCTGCGCAGGTGGTGCAGGTGTCAACGCAGGATCATACCAAATCACGGAACGGGTATCGTGATTCGTATATCGCTCACGACCCAACCACTGACTCGGGGCGTGATCATATCGTGAAGCCACGAAGAAAGCGATGGATGAATTTCCGGCCCGCCAGTTATCTCCAAAATTGACAATCGTTGTCGTCGTTTCGTGGGTAGGCATGGTCATTTGAATCAAATAATCGCCATAACCCTGCCAATTCACCAATCCTTGGTCTTTTTTATCCATCATGTTGATGAGCACGGTCTCGACCTCAGCCATCTGGATGGCCGTGTAGGTTGAATAGGCAGCACCTTCATCATAAGACCCATCTTCTTCGAAAACCGTGTTCAGAGTACCATAACTGTAAAGCGCTTGCTCAATCCATCGATTCGTATCTTCAGATTCTCCAAACTCCTGCATGTAGACCAAAGCACCTTGAAGAAGAGAGTTCGCTGGTACTGCTTTTAGGTTGTTGCCATCCAAAATTGTAGGCCAATTGGTAAAATCGAGGGTTTTATCACCAGGACGATGCTCCAGGTAGGTACTCGTGGAATCAAATCCCCACCCCCGAACTTTATCTTTATTACGCATCCCATAGGTGGACCAATAACAAGGTTCCAGTCCTTGAGTGGCCATGGTTGTCAGATATTCGCGGCGTTTTTCAGCGGGAAGACGCTCTGCCAACCACTGAATACCAAGAACAGTCGCCTTGGTCGAGCTTGGTGCGCGCTGGAAACCAATGGTTTGCACTCCACCGTCGAGGAAATAATCCCATTTTTCGAAACGCATTAAGGTATCGAGCGCCTCGATGGCCAGGGTCGCCGCGTCTTCGTCGCCGGTCATGAGGTAGTAGAACGACATATTCTCGATCAAATCACCGACTACCACAATATCATATAGCTGATCATTAAGGCGAGCCTTATTACGGAGGAAGTCGCGAGCCATTTCCCGATCGATGATTTCGGAACTTGCACTGATTCCCATTCG
>CAZXGO010000017.1:25282-30839 GCA_964640035.1 uncultured Chitinophagales bacterium | reverse complement strand
TTTTTGATATGATTTAGTTTTATAGGGAAAAATTATGGATACACAAAAATTAATCTTGGATAAAATATCTGATGTTCTGGCGGCAACAGATAAATCTCAATCACAAAAATTAAAAGATTTGGTAGATGGTGCAGGTCGCATATTTGTTGCCGGCGCAGGTCGCTCTGGCCTTGTATCAAGATTCTTTGCAATGCGCTTGGTTCATAGTGGTTATCAGGTCAATATGGTTGGTGAAATTGTAACCCCCGCTATTAAATCTGGTGATTTGTTCGTTGTAATCTCTGGTTCCGGAGGCACTAAAACATTACTACCGACTCTTGAGACAGCAAAATCAAAAGGTGCAAAAATTGCAGTTATCTCAATGAAGTCATCCTCAGCAATGGCTGATTTAGCAGACCTGACAGTACAAATTGGTAATGATGACGTTTTTGCTCTTACTAAGGGCATGCCGATGGGGACTTCATTTGAATTATCGACACTTATATATTTAGAGGCAGTTATCGGAGAAATTATCTTCGATAAGGATTTGACAGAAGAGGGAATGCGAGCGATTCATGCAAATTTAGAGTAGTTTAATTTGGTAAATAAAAAAAGCACCTATTGGTGCTTTTTTTATTTACCTCTTAAGGAATACTTTTATAATGAAACCATGCGCCAAATCAAAATTCCTTACCATTCTGACTCAAGTTATTATTTTGAAAGGATAAGACATCTTGATTGGCCTGTTTTTATCGACAGCTGTTTTCAGCCTGAAAGACCAAAAAATCCACTGGTAAGATACGATTTGTTGACTGGCCAGCCCTTTAAGAAAATCATAGAAAAGGATGGCTGTTCTGTTCTTTTAAGTAAAGATGATGAGAAAACTTCATCGCTTGATCCATCCGTTTTGCTTAAAAAAGAGATGGAAAATTTACAAATAAATGATTCTAGTCTCCCCTTCACAGGAGGCGCTATTGGTTTTTTAGCCTACGAAAAAAACAATGTTTCTTCAAAAAATACTCTAATTCCAAAGTTTCATTTTGGCATCTATGATTGGGCGATTACCGTTGATCATTTCAAATCTGAGGCCTTTATAGTCTCAGCTGAGATGGATTCAAACACATTAGCTATCATTAATGATTTACTTATTAGACTAAGTGAAAAAAAGCTCCCATATCAATCCAGCAAATTTTTATGTAAAAGTAGCCTTTTTAGTAAGAGCCTCTTTCGGGAGTACGAAAAAAACTTTAAACAGGTGAATAAATACTTAATAGCCGGTGATTGCTACCAAGTAAACCTCTCTTTAAAATGGCAGGTAGAGACCGAGGGGGATAGTTGGGATTTCTATAAAAAGTTTCGCTCAATAAATCAATCACCATTCATGGCCTACCTAGCTTATGACAATTTTGAGATACTGTCCGGTTCCCCTGAACGATTTATAACTTGTGAGGGTCATAATGTAATAACCCGACCAATAAAAGGGACTAAGCCACGAGGCAGTAGCAAGGATGAAGATATAAAAAATAAAGACATCTTAATAAACAGTAAAAAGGACCAAGCCGAAAACCTAATGATCGTTGATTTGCTTCGTAATGACCTCGGAATTAATTGTGAGACAGGAAGTATTTCGGTTGAAGAATTATTTAAACTCGAAATTTATCCTAATGTATATCATTTGGTTAGTACTATTTCAGGAAAACTAAAAAAAGATTCAACAGTTTTTGATTTATTTTTTGATGCTTTTCCTGGAGGATCAATAACGGGTGCACCAAAAAAAAGAGCAATGGAAGTTATAGATGAATTAGAGAGTCATGCGCGAGACTTTTACTGCGGCAGTGTTGCCATCTTCAGTTTCAATAATAGGATGGATAGTAATATTGGTATAAGAAGTATGGTTCACAAAGATAACCTTATGCATATATACTCTGGTGGTGGCCTTACGATTGCCTCTGATGCGCAAGATGAATATGAAGAGATTATGCAGAAGTTGGGTAATATACAGAAAACGATAGAATATTTTAATGAGCAATTATGATTCTTGATAAAGAGACACTAAGAACTGAATTAGCAACGCTTGATGGCTGGAGTTGTCATGAGAGGTCTATTGTTCGAGAAATACCAATGCATAATTGGAAGGGCGTCATGATGCTTGCGAATGCCATTGCACACCTTGCAGAACAGGCATGGCATCATCCTGATTTAACCTTGACGTTTTCTTCCATCTCTATCAATCTTTCAACTCACGATGAGGGGGGCGTTGATGGTTCTTGCTGTTGTTTTTAGTGCAAGTGCCCAGTTAAAATCACCTCAAGAGTATTTGGGATATGCCATGGGTGAGCGATTCACCCCTCATCATAAAATTGTGGAATATTCCCGCTATGTGGCGGAGCAATCAGATCGTGTAACGATTCAGGAATTTGGAGAGAGTTATGAGGGTCGTCCACTGGTCTATCTGACCATCAGTACACCAGAGAACATGGCGAACATCGATGAAATTCGTCAGAATAATCTAAAACTTACCGGAATTCATCAAGGTAATCCTACAACGAACCAAAAAGCGATCGTTTGGCTAAGTTACAATGTCCACGGAAATGAAGCCGTTGCCAGTGAGGCAGCATTGTGGACCCTGTGGGAACTCGCTGATCCTTCTAACACCAAGACCGCCGCCTGGCTAGAAAATACAGTTGTGATCATGGATCCCTGTCTAAATCCTGATGGACGTGATCGTTATGTTGTTTGGTATCACCAACAGGTTGGATTTGAGCCGAACATGAATATGGATGCGCGTGAACATTATGAGCCATGGCCTGGTGGACGCCCAAATCACTACCTATTCGATATGAACCGTGACTGGGCATGGCAAACCCAAAAGGAGACTCAGGCCCGTATCAAACTATACCATACCTGGATGCCACATGTACATATTGATTTTCACGAGATGGGCATGGATTCTCCGTATTACTTTGCGCCGGCTGCCGAGCCGTATCATGAGTATATCACCCCTTGGCAGCGTGAATTTCAGACTACGATCGGGATGAAGAATATCAAGTATTTCGATCAGAACGGTTGGTTGTACTTTACGCGTGAAGTCTTTGATCTTTTTGCGCCTAGCTATGGAGACACCTGGCCAACGATGAATGGTGCCATTGGTATCACCGTTGAACAAGGGGGAAGTGGACGCGCTGGACTTGCTGGCACCAAAGCCAATGGGGATACACTTTCCTTCTATGACCGCGTAATCCATCAGCATGTAACAGGTTTGGCCAGTGTGGAAGCAACCGCAGAGCACTACCAAAATGTCATCAAGGAGTTCAAAGCCTTTTTTGACAAGGGTCAGTCGAATCCACCGGGCAAATACAAGTCATATCTCGTAAAAGCCTCCAATAATCCTGATGATCTCAAATCATTTACGGATTGGCTCGATAGAAACTACATTCGATATGGCTATGCGAATGGTGGGGCTACGGTATCAGGATTTAGCTATAAACAAGGTTCTGATCAGCGCGTTAGTGTAGAAGCTGGCGATATTGTGATCAATGTCGCGCAGCCTAAAGGCATGCAAATATCCGTTCTTTTCGAACCTAAAACGACGATTGTCGACTCCTTAACCTACGATTTTACTGCCTGGGCGGTACCCTATTCTCGCGGGCTAGATGCCTTTGCGCTTCCATCGGCATTACCGGCTACTGGATCAGCCAAGGCTAAAGCCGCGGCACCGGCTTTGCCAGAGAAACCATATACCTATGTGTTGCCATACAAAAGCATCGAGGATGCCCGCTATCTTGCGAAACTCCTTCGCCATAAGGTTCATGCACGCTTTGCCAATCGTCCTTTTGAAATCGAGGGTCGTTCCTACGAACGAGGTACCATCATTCTGACTCGAGAAGACAACGAGGACATTGCTGATTTTGATAATATCGTCCGCAAAGCTGCCGCTGACCACGGTCGTACGTTGTACGCCACATCTACTGGTTTTGTAGTGCGTGGGGGTGATTTTGGCTCCGATTACAGCTATATCGGTCATCCGAAGGTGCTTTCTGTTACTGGCGAGACGGTTTCTAGCACGAGTGCCGGTGAAATATGGTTCTTTTTTGAGCAGGTTCTGGGATATCCGATTACGCTAGTCGATTCGGGCGCTTTTAACCGCACTGATTTAAAGAAGTATGATGTTATCGTGCTAGCTTCCTCATTCAACGCCCTCCGAAATGATGCAGGGATGACCAAGCTCATGGATTGGGTTAAAGGTGGGGGTAAGCTCATCCTTCTGGGTAGCGCTGCCTCTGTTGTAGCAGGACACAAAGATTTCGAAGATCTCAAATTCAAGGAATCCCCATCACAGGATAGCAGCAATCCACAGCCGGGCTATGCCAGCCGTGAGCGTCGTTCAATGTCGTTCAGCAACGCCGGAAGCATCTACAAAGTTAAGCTCGACAACACCCATCCATTGGCGTATGGATACGGAGATGTTACCCATACGATGAAACTAAGTTCAAATGCCCTCGGGTACACCAAAGACGGCTGGAATGTAGGTATCGTACCTAAAGGTGGGTATACAGCGGGCTTTGTGGGTCATAAGATCAAACCAAGTCTTGAAGAAAGTGCTAATTTTGTCGTTATGAACGCTGGAAGTGGCACGGTAGTAGTTATGCATGATAACCCCTTGTACCGTGGATTCTGGGAAAGTGGAAAGCTGATGATGAGTAATGCGTTCTTCTTTGTAGGTAAATAGATCTTATTGCTGGTCTGTTGAAAATCCTGGTCCTTTAGCGAACAGGTAATCGAGGATGCCACATTCGGGATAAAAGCCACCAAAGTGCTGGCGGTATTCCGGGTGTGGCATCTCTACTATTGGGGTGGTGATGGGTTGGCGCTGATAGTGACGGCTGTTGTGTTCAAGAAGGACAGCATCCGCACCCAATCGCACGGCTAAAGCATCGGGATCGGAAGTCCATCCATCCTGTTCACTTGCCCAGGTCCATTTTTTGGGGAGACCCAGGAGTTTAAGAATAAGTTGAAGGCTCATCATAGATGCGTCGACCACATTCGTTTGCGCCTCAGCTTGAAGGAGAGCATCCTCGATTTCAGCTTCTAGAAAATCAAAGAAGAGGCTGTTTCTGTAGTTCATCGCCACCGTGCGCATATGATCTTTTGCCCATCGTTGTGATCCATCCATGCGTGTTTCTCTCAATCCTTTTCCATCACTTTTCACGACGGGAACATTGAGCCATTGTGTACCCTGAGGTGTCCGAATCTGGTAGCGATGTACCCTGCTTTTACGTGACCATGGGGTATGATCATCAAGAATGACCTGATCTGCTCGGGCGTAGGCCTGAATCCATCGCATATCGGGTACGACACCTGGTAAAAGGATTGCAAGTTTCATAATGGACTCTATTCTGCGTATTTTTCAGTCTTAAAAGAATTCATATTTCGAAGAAAGGCGCTATTTCATGAGCGATCAGGTTCGCGTACGTTTTGCTCCATCCCCAACGGGTTATCTGCATATTGGTGGATTACGTACGGCTCTTTATAACTATCTATTTGCACGGCAACACAAGGGCGTTTTCATTCTTCGTAT
>CAZXGO010000017.1:18466-25227 GCA_964640035.1 uncultured Chitinophagales bacterium | reverse complement strand
CAAGGAAGGTCCTTTTGGACCATATCGTCAAAGTGAGCGGTCGTCGGTGTATCGTCAATATGCCGAGCAACTCGTTGAACAGGATCATGCCTATTATGCCTTCGACACGACCGAGCAACTGGATGAGATGCGAGAGCGTCTGCAAAAATCGGGTAATCCATCACCAAAGTATGATGCTATCACCCGAATGTCGATGACCAACAGTCTTACCCTGCCCAAAGAAGAGGTTGCCCGTAGGTTAGCGGCCGGTGAGGAGCATGTCATTCGATTGAAGGTTCCTCGTCGTGAGACCATTCGCTTTTATGATGAGATACGCGGATGGGTTTCGTTCGAAAGTCAGGGACTTGACGATCAGGTGCTCATGAAGTCGGATGGACTACCAACCTACCACCTTGCTAATGTTGTCGATGATCACCTTATGGAGGTCAGTCATGTGATTCGGGGGGAAGAGTGGTTGAGCAGTGCCCCTAAGCACATTCTTTTGTATCAATATCTGGGATGGGAAGCTCCTAAAATGGCCCATTTACCATTGATTATGTCGCCAGTAGGAGGAAAGCTCTCCAAGCGTAAAGCCGATGAACTGGGATTACCTGTGAATGTGAAAGACTATGTTGAAGGCGATTATGAACCACAGGCGCTGGTCAACTTCCTGGCTTTCCTGGGTTGGAGTCCTGGCGATGATCGTGAGATCATGAGCATGGATGAAATGATATCCGAATTTAGCCTGGATCGGGTAAGTAAGAGTGGAGCGATCTTCAATTTTCAGAAGTTGCTTTGGTATAATGAGCATTATCTTCGCAGTCAACCTGCTGATCAGGTGTTACCTCGGATACGAACGGTTGCCGAGCATCATGGCTTCAAGGCTGATGATGCCCGATTGATGGCCGTCTATGAGCAGGTAAGTGAGCGATTACCGACTGTTCAACATTTTGCTCAGGAGGCAGCTGTCTTTTTTGTAGCTCCAACGGCCTACGATCCTAAGGCGATGGAAAAAGCCTGGAAGCCAGAAACGCCTGAGCTTGTACAAGCTTGGATGGATCATGTTTCAGGATTGGATATCTCTCAATGGAATCACGATGATCTCAAAGATCGTAGTTCTGCCTTCCTGGAAGCACGTGGACTTGGGTTTGGCAAACTGGCCCTGCCCCTTCGCATTGCCATCACCGGTGGTGCCAGTGGACCCGATTTATTTCATACGATTGCGCTGCTTGGCAAAGAGGAATGCCTCACTCGTATTCAAGCTTTGCTAAAACATTCATGAGTCCGGAGGCACTTCAACATCTTTTAGACCGACAGCGTCGGGCTTTTCGTGCTTCAACCACGACCTACAAACAGCGTATGCAAGCCCTTGCTGATCTGCGTGATGCGCTTCATCGTCATGAGGCATCGCTGATCCAGGCTATGCATGACGATTTTGGCAATCGTTCGAGTGAAGAAACGCGTTTGTTAGAGCTTTTCCCTACCTATGCGGCTATACGTCATACCCGTCGACATCTCCGATGGTGGATGCGTAAACGCAGGGTATTGGGATCCTGGTTCTTACAACCGGCCAGTGCCTGGTATCAGTATCAGGCATTGGGTGTTGTTGGTATTATGGGTGCATGGAACTATCCCATTCAATTGTGTTTAGGGCCGCTTATTGATGCCATTGCTGCTGGTAATCATGTGATGCTTAAGCCCTCTGAGATGGCCCCTCGTACAGCTGAAGTCATCGAAAAGCTGATTTCAGAAGTCTACGTTCCGGAATACATCACCGTCGTGAATGGGGATGTGGATACTGCCCGTGCTTTTTCAGCGCTTCCTTTCGATCATCTCTTGTTTACCGGGTCAACACATGTGGGTCGGCAGGTGATGAAGGCTGCGGCCGAAAACTTAACACCCGTCACCCTCGAGCTGGGTGGTAAATCGCCAGCCATCATTCATCCCAGCTTCTCGACTCCGTTAGCAGCATCCCGAATCATGACCGATAAGCTCTATAATGCGGGTCAGACCTGTATTGCACCCGACTATGTGCTCCTCCACGAATCGCAGGTCCAGGCGTTTTCGGATGCTGCCGAGTCCGCCGTACGGGCACGATATCCTGATGGATTCGGCTCTACCGATTACACCCATATCATTTCAGATGCTCATTTTAAGCGTTTATTTCGACTAGTTGAAGAGGCTCAGGAGTCAGGAGCCGGGGTGAGGCGTTTGGGTACGACACTTGGTTCAAGCGAATCAGAGTTAAAAATTTTCCCTCCTGTATTAGTTTTTGATGCCAAGCCCAATTCGTCGCTGATGCAGGAAGAGATTTTTGGACCAATTCTACCTGTGATTACCTACAAAGACCTGGATGAAGCCATTGAGGTCGTTAACCGTGGTGAGCGACCACTGGCATTATATTACTTTGATACGAATCGCAGTCGGATTGCATCGGTTTTAGAAAAGACGATTGCCGGGGGGGTTACCATTAACGACTGTATCTATCATATTGGTCAGCACAGACTACCTTTCGGGGGTGTTGGGCAAAGTGGCATGGGTCATTATCATGGATTCGATGGCTTTGTCACATTCTCAAAGAAGAAACCGGTGATGCATCAATCCAGATTTGCTGCTACAGCAATATTGGCTGCACCATTCACAGGTGCCAAAAAGAAGCTCATCGATGTATTGTTGAAGTTGGTGCGCAGATAAGCCCTGGTTCATTTTTGTTGTTGATCATTGCAATTCTGCGCTCATTTGCAGATCATCCGTAGGTTATATGCCTCACCACCTGATCCCTTGATTGTATGCGTACCAATAAAAAGTGGTTTTTGCCTCTCTTCCTGATCTTGATTGCCCTTACGGGTTTTGTGCAAACCGGTGCTGATTCTACCGGGATACTCAGTGACTCAAGTCAGGTTCTGAGCGCTGTTGAAGCGAATACACAGGAGTCGGCTGTGGAGTCCGTATCATGGATAAGCATTTTGCCACCTGTTGTTGCAATCCTTCTGGCGCTGATCTTCAGGCAGGTATTGGTGGCCTTGTTCGTGAGTATCTGGCTCGGGGCATATCTGACGGGTGATGGTGGTTTTGCCGGGATATTCAGCAGCTTTTTTGAAACTATGAACAAGTACATTGTTCCTGCAGCGGCTGATGAATCTCACATGTCGATCATCATCTTCAGTTTAATGATCGGTGGCATGATAGGCATCATCTCGGCTAACGGGGGAACCCGAGGTATCATCGATCTGATGTTGCGATTTGTTAAAACGCGTATTCAAGGCCAGGTGATGACTACGCTCCTGGGTTTTGTCGTCTTCTTTGATGATTACGCTAATACGATGATCGTAGGCAATACGATGCGTCCGATTGCCGATAAACTTCGCATGACCAGAGCGAAACTTGCCTATCTGGTCGACTCGACCGCTGCGCCAGTGGCAACCATTGCCATTATAAGCACCTGGATCGGTGCGATGGTCGCTTACATTGCCGATGCGGAGGCAGCCATCCCTTCGTTTACCATGCCGGCCTATTTAGTTTTTCTGAATTCCCTGCCCTATAATTTCTATGCCTGGCTTACGATTGTTTTTGTGTTGATGATTTCTATTACCGGCCGCGATTTTGGTCCTATGTTGACATCGCGCATCACCCTAATGAAAGCAAAGCATGATCCAAGTTTGGATCGCTACAAAATCTATCAGGACATCGCCAAAGAGGGCGAACCCAGTGAGAAAAAGTCGCACTGGATGAATGCGGCTTTCCCTATATTGGTTCTCGTTTTTGGGACTATCCTTGGCTTATATGTGACTGGGGAAGGATCAAGTATCCAGGACATCGTTGGATCGGCAGATTCGTATGCTGCCTTGGTTTGGGGTTCGCTTGCAGCAACGGTAGTAGCTATAGGGATGACCTTTTTTGGCAAGCTCCTCGACTTCGAAGAGACTGTTAAAGGAATGCTTAGTGGGATGCATGTCATGTTCGATGGACTCATCATCCTGGTCCTTGCCTGGTCCTTGAGTAAAATCACCACAGATTTAAACACGGCTGGATATTTGATCAGTGTATTTGGAGATGTTCTCAATCCTGTTTGGATACCAGTGATCGTATTTGTGCTTGCAGGCCTTACCAGTTTTGCAACGGGAACAAGCTGGGGAACGATGGGTATCCTGATGCCTTTGGTGATCCCTCTTGTATGGAATTTGGGTTTATCGTCGGGCTTGGAAGAAGCGGCGGTGAGTATGCTCATTTTTCACAGTGTAAGTTCCGTATTAGCTGGAGCGGGATGGGGTGATCACTGCTCGCCGATATCTGATACCACGATCTTAAGTTCTATCGCCACTCAATGTGATCATATCGAACATGTGAAAACCCAGATGCCCTATGCCATGGTGGTTGGAGTGGTAAGTATCATGTCGGGTATCATGGTTACGGTGATGGGGATGAACATTTGGTTGATGTACGCAATATCCATCAGCATTTTGGCATCAGTTGTATGGTATTTTGGACGCAGAGTAGAGCCTGAAGACTACATAGAAGCCGAAAAATCCTGATATTGCAGATAGATTATCTATCAACAGTCGGAGTCTAGTATATGTCAATCTTTGTGTCGGCTGATGAAGCCGTATCTGTGATCGCGTCGAACAACCGTGTCTTTATCCACAGTGTTGCCGCAGCCCCACGTCTACTCATCGAAGCCATGGTGCGTCGGGCGCCACAGGTTCGTAATGTCGAGATCGTCCATCTTCATACAGAAGGATCTGCACCCTATGCTCAGCCGGAATATGCAGACCATTTTCGGGTGAATGCCTTCTTTGTGGGATCAAATGTTCGTAAAGCGCTTGCTGAAGGACGCGCTGATTATGTCCCCATCTTTTTGAGTGAAGTTCCAGCGTTATTTCGTCGTGATATCCTTCCTCTGGATGTGGCCCTGGTTCAGGTCTCGCCTCCTGATAAACATGGTTTTTGCAGCTTGGGTGTATCGGTGGATGTGAGTCGCGCTGCTGTCCAAAAAGCGAAATACGTTATTGCTCAGGTCAATCCTAACATGCCACGCACCCATGGGGACGCCCTCATCCACAAAGAGGTGTTTCATGCCATGGTGGAAAGTGAGGATGAACTACACCTTTTTGAAAACCCACCTGCTAACGACATAGAACTCCAAATTGGCCGCAATGTAGCCTCCTTGATTGAAGATGGGGCTACACTTCAAATGGGTATTGGTGCTATTCCTGATGCTACATTGGCAGCGCTAACACATCACAAACGTCTGGGTATTCATACCGAGATGTTTTCGAATGGTTTGATTGATTTGGTCGAGCGAGGAGTCGTAACAGGAGAGGAAAAGCGGGTTCATCCAGGTAAGATTGTAGCTGGATTTGTGATGGGAAATCGCCGTCTGTATGATTTTATTGATGATAATCCCCTGGTAGCGATGCTCGACATTGCCTATGTGAATGATACGGCTGTGATCCGTCGTAACCCTAAGGTTACGGCCATCAACAGTGCTATTGAAATTGACCTTACCGGTCAAGTATGTGCCGATAGTATTGGGATGATGCAGTATTCGGGGGTAGGTGGACAAATGGATTTCATTCGAGGCGCTTCTTTGTCGGAGGGGGGTAAGCCTATTATAGCCATGCCATCGGTCACGAATAAGGGCATCTCACGAATCACCCCGTTTTTAAAGCAGGGTGCTGGAGTGGTAACCACGCGTGCGCACATGCACTATGTGGTTACGGAGTATGGTGTTGCCAATTTATACGGTAAAAACATGCGTCAACGTGCATATGAATTGATACGTTTAGCGCATCCGGATCATAGAGAGAGTCTGGAGAGAGAGGCTCACAGCAGATTTGGATGAGATCAGCATCAGCTGAATCCCATTGCAAAGTTCAAGTTTCGACCGTAACTTATTAAGATGAGTTAATCGCTCTTATCAAGAAAGGCGGAGGGACAGGCCCGTTGATGCCTTAGCAACCGACCGATGGCTACGCTACCGGTGCCAGGTGCTAAATCCTGCCCTGAGTGCACACCGCACAGGGGGAAAGATAAGAGAAGATGGTTCGGATCTTGTGTCCCCGTCTTCTAACGTCTTTTAGAAGAGGTGAAACAGAAACACAAGATAGGACATAGATGGAATCTACATTCCGAACCTGGTACGAAACTAAGATGCTGGCAACGCCAGAACTCATTCAGGAGACGAAGTCGATCGATGCCTTGTTGCGCGAGGTCAAAACGATTGCCATCGTTGGTATCTCCAAAAATCCAACACGTGATAGTCATTTCGTGGGTCGCTACCTCATGAATGCAGGGTACACGATCGTACCTGTCAACCCGACAGCATCGGATATTTTAGATCTTCCTACTTACCCTAATCTTGCTTCTGTTCCTGTTCCAATCGACATCGTTGATATATTCCGCCGCCCTGAAGACATCCCGGCTGCCGTTGAGGAAGCACTCCAACTGCGTCCCAAAGCCATATGGCTACAGCTAGGAACCGGTACCCATCCGGAGCTTAAGGAACGCGTTGAGAAAGAAGGCATCCAGTTTGTGCAAAATCGCTGTATCAAAGTGGATCATCAATTTTTAATACGAGAACTACCATCCTGAACGATCTTAGAAGAAGTCTCATGAGTACAAAAAAATATCGCTTCGAAACCCTTCAACTGCATGCGGGTCAGACCGTCGACAAGACCACCAACTCCCGGGCAGTTCCCATTTACCAAACCACCTCCTACACCTTTAACAGCACCGAACATGCTGCTACCTTGTTTGCGCTGAAAGATTTTGGCAATATCTAC
>CAZXGO010000017.1:0-18366 GCA_964640035.1 uncultured Chitinophagales bacterium | reverse complement strand
CAGCACCGAACATGCTGCTACCTTGTTTGCGCTGAAAGATTTTGGCAATATCTACACCCGCATCATGAATCCTACTAATGATGTTTTCGAGAAGCGTGTTGCTGCTCTTGAGGGTGGTGTGGCTGCGGTGGCAACCTCATCGGGGCAAGCTGCTCAGTTTTTAGCGATCTCGACAATCGCCCAAGCTGGCGACAACATCGTAAGCACACAGAACCTATATGGTGGAACCTACAATCAATTCAAGGTGGCCTTTCCACGGCTAGGTATTCATGTGAAGTTCGCCGCCGATGACGAGCCTTCAACCTTTGAAGCACTCATCGATGAACAGACAAAAGCCATTTATATCGAATCTATCGGAAATCCACGGGGTAATGTACCCGATTTTGATGGCATCTCAGCAGTTGCCAAAAAGCATGGTATCCCGCTTATTGTAGATAACACCTTTGGTGCCGGTGGAGCTATTGCGCGTCCGATCGACCATGGAGCTGATATCGTCGTCGCCTCAGCTACCAAATGGATTGGTGGACATGGAACCAGTATTGGTGGCGTGATTGTCGATGCCGGAACCTTTAACTGGGGTAATGGCAAATTCCCGCTTTTCAGTGAACCATCACCTGGTTACCATGGTCTCAACTTCTGGGAAGTATTTGGTGCTAATGGTCCTTTTGGCAATATCGCTTTTGCCATCCGTTGCCGGGTTGAAGGCCTGCGAGACTTTGGTCCAAGTCAATCCCCCTTCAACAGCTTTTTATTACTTCAGGGATTGGAAACCCTATCCCTACGTGTGGAGCGTCATGTTGAAAATACGCTCAAGCTCGCGAAATGGCTCAAAGGGCATAAAGGGGTGAAATGGGTGAATTATCATGGTCTGGAAGACCATCCATATCATGCCAATGCCAAGAAGTACCTGCAGCCTGGCAAATTTGGCGCCTTGCTTACCTTTGGCATTGAAGGTGGTTACAATGCGGCGGTTACCTTTATTGAAAGCGTGCAATTAGCCAGTCACCTGGCAAACGTTGGAGACGCCAAAACCCTGGTGATCCATCCTGCTTCAACGACGCATCAGCAGCTCGAAGATCATGAGCAAATCGCTTCTGGCGTGAGCCAGGATCTGATACGGGTGTCGGTTGGGCTTGAACATATTGATGATATCATTGATGATTTCGAGCAGGCCTTCTCAAAAATCAAGGGTATCGCCTAAGTGTGTATAGATCCCGGAAGATTCATTCCGGGATCTTCTAAGCTCATACGCTATTGACAACGACAACGAAGCACATTTTTACCTGGCCGGGGGTATTCATCACAGAATCGGGCGATCGATTGCTCGATCCGCAGATTGCCTATCAAACCTGGGGTACGCTCAACGAGGGTGGTACCAACGCGGTTTTGGTTGCGCATGCCTTAACCGGCAGCGCCGATGCCTCCGATTGGTGGCACGGTCTTTTTCATGAAGGGGGCATCCTTGATGTGAAGCGCCAGTTTGTGGTATGCACCAACGTGCTGGGTGGCTGCTATGGTAGTACCGGACCTGCCTCGATTAATCCATCTACGGGGAAGCCGTATTCAGGCAATTTTCCAAAGCTCAGCATCCGCGACATGGTACGCATGCAGCAAGCCCTTTTTGACGAATTAGGGGTGCATTCGATCGAGTCGGGTCTTGGTGGATCGATGGGAGCGATGCAAGTCCTGGAATGGGCCTTGATGGATCATCGTCTTAAAAGTATGGTGGTAATTGGTACGAATGCAGCCCATGCTGCCTGGACCATCGGTATTAGCGAAGCACAGCGACAAGCGATCTACGCCGACCCCGACTGGCAGGGCGGCTTTTACCACGAATCTGGTCGTAAACCGATGCAGGGCTTATCGGCTGCTCGCATGATGGCAATGATCACCTATCGATCTGCCCATTCTTTTCAGGAACGATTTTCACGCGATGAGCAAGAAGGGCAACCTGGAACATTCAAGGTAGAAAGCTATTTACGTTACCAGGGACAAAAGCTGGTGAACCGATTCGATGCCATGACGTATGTGCGCCTCACTCAGGCTATGGATAGCCATGATCTGGGTAGGGGTCGCGGGGGCTTAGAGAAGGCTCTGGCTTCTATTCAAATCCCCAGTCTTATCGTCGGAATCGACTCTGACATTCTCTATCCAACGGTTGAGCAAATGTTCATGGCGAAGCATATCCCTCATTCGAAATACGTCGAAATTGAATCAGAAGATGGTCACGATGCCTTCCTCATCGAGTTTGACCAAATGGATCGCATTATGCGAGATTTTTATTCCACTGTTCCCTCAACACATTTTCACCTATAGCAGGCATGTTGCATATCATTAAGTTTGGCGGTACCTCCGTTGCCAATGCCGATCGTATTCGTCGGGCGGTCTCTATCGTAGCTGAGCGCAAGCGCAAGCATGATGTTGCCGTTGTGGTTTCTGCGTTCAGTGGCGTCACGAACGAACTCATTTCTCTTTCTGAGATGGCGGCTTCAGGCGACAAAGCTTTTGTGAACCATTTCAGCCAACTACGGGAGCGACACCTCGAAACGGCGCAGGAGTTGAGTCCTGGGAACACTGCCTTGATGGAGCACCTGAATCATCTGCTCGATCAACTATCGACCGATTGTGAAAGCCTGGCCCAACAGGGGAAAGTGGGTCAGCGGGAGCGTGATCGCATTATGTCGTATGGCGAGCGCATGTCGGTGGCCGTGTTTGCAGCTGCCATGGACGTAGCTGGTATTCCGGCGCAATCGTTTGAATCGACGGCTTTTGTTCGAACCAATGATCGTTTCGGTGACGCAGATGTCGACCAGACTACGACTTCAGAGCTTACGAAGAAGATCATCTTACCGCTCCATGGCAAGGTGCCCGTTATTACCGGTTTTATAGGTGCCACTGACGACGGATGCATCACCACCCTGGGTCGATCAGGTTCTGATTATACGGCAGGTATCATGGGTGAGGCCTTATCGGCAGATGTCGTTGAAATCTGGACCGATGTGGATGGGGTGCTCACTGCCGATCCAAATATTGCATCGAATGCAGTGACCATCCCCCAGCTCAATTATTCGGAGATGGCTGAGATGGCACAGTTTGGAACCAGTGTGGTGCACCCACGAACGGTATTGCCCCTCAAAGAGCTCAAGATCCCGATTCTGATTAAGAATACGCTCAATCCTGGAGCTGAAGGAACCCTCATCACGGACTCCGATGAGGAGACGATGAACACACTGCGATCGGTTTCCTTGAAAAAAAGTGTGGTTTTATTGGGATTACGCAGTAAAGGCCTGGACAAAATCCGTGGATTCCTTGGCCGTGCCTTAGATGCGCTTAATAGCGCGAATATTCCGGTTTTATATACCGCCTCAGCCTCCGCCGAATTTGGTTTTAGTGTGGTCTTTGAACCCGAATACCTGGATCAGGCAACCCAGGTTTTACACAATGAGTTTGAGCGTGAATATGCAGAAGGATTTTTAAATGAGCCTCTGGTACGAACGAGTATTAGTATGGTAACGGTCATTGGCGATCGTCTCACCAACGATGTTGGATTAAGTGGAGCCGTTTTAACGGTGCTGGGTGCGAACAATCTGGCGCCAATATCGTTGGCCAAAGGGGCTGCAAATCGTCACCTCAGCCTGATCATGGAGAAGCAGGATGCTCTGATGGCGGTCCAATTACTCAATGACCACTTTTGTATTCATGCGCGTCAGGTGCGTTTATTCGTTGCCGGTGTGGGCACTGTTGGCGCAGAACTGTTGCGCCAGATTAAAGCTCTCAAGAAAACCACCGTGCACTTATCGCTCATCGGAGTCTGTAATCGCACCAAGACCTACTGGAATGCGCAAGGCATCGATGCCGACGAGGTGGATGATTTACTCAGTCACGGTCAACTAACCCAGTGGGACGATACTGTTGATCGTTTAATCCGTGAATTTCCCTATCGAACCATCTTCGTGGATTGCACGGGAAGTCAGGATGTGGCCCGTTTATATGCTACCCTTTTGAAGGCTGGTATACACATCGCAACACCATCAAAATTGGCGAATACCATGGAGCAGTCGTATTTCGATGAGTTAAACGGTTATCATGAGGAGACGCAGGTGTGTTATCACTATGAAACGACCGTAGGTGCAGGTCTGCCGGTCATTCACACCATCCGGGATCTGATGCAAGCCGGTGATACGGTGCACCGCATCAGTGGCGTGGTGTCCGGTACGATGACCTATCTATTTGATGCCTTGGAACAAGGCACAAGTTTCAGTGAGGCGATCAAAAATGCCAAAGTGCTTGGCTACTCAGAGCCTGATCCTCGTGATGACTTATCGGGGGAAGACGTAGCCCGTAAGTTCATGACGCTTGCCCGCACAGCAGGCTATCGCGTCGAGCGTAAAGAACTCCAGGTTGAGAGTATGATTCCTGACGAGCTGAAGGAAGTGAGTTTGGAAGAGTTTATGGAACGTATTGCCGACTATGATGACTTCTGGCGCCATCGTGTTGAGGAGGCTAAATCAGAAGATAAGGTACTACGTTATGTGGGTATTCTTGACGAAGGCAAAATCAGGGTGCGTGTTGAAGCGGTTCCTATGAAGTCGCCGTTGGGATCTCTGAGTGGAACGGATAATCAGATTGCGATTACCACAGATCGGTATCAACGTCATCCTCTGATCATTCAGGGGCCAGGTGCTGGTCGGGAAGTTACGGCCGCTGGACTTCTGGCTGATATTCAGAAAGTGTGCGATATGATCTTCTAAGGCAGATGGCGATCAGGCATGCGAAACTTGGATCGCAGTACTGAAAGCTGTGCTTACTCGACCCGTGTGACCTTCAGCATATAGCCTACACCATGTAGAGTTACCATATAGGTAGGGTCTTCCGGTACCATTTCGATCTTCGAGCGCAGTTTGGAGATGTGGACATCTACCGTTCGGGTGTTGGTGCTATGTTCGTATCTCCACACACTTTCAAGTAAGGCATCGCGTGACACAGGTTCGCCCGGGTTGGTTGCCATAAAACGAATCAACTCGATTTCACGGGTGGTAAGATCGACTTCTTCTGCGGGATTCCCGTTGTTTTCGGGTCTGAAGACAATGCCGCGCGTC
Organism: uncultured Chitinophagales bacterium; assembly: GCA_964640035.1. GTDB lineage: Bacteria > Bacteroidota > Rhodothermia > Balneolales > CAYWCV01 > CAYWCV01. The sequence goes on along the minus strand of CAZXGO010000017.1, from coordinate 13,267 downwards.
AGGTCAATACGTATCGGACCCAGGAAGACGGTTTCTATTCCTGTTTGACGCAGGCCAATTTCGGAGCGACGCAGACGAGCTTGAATACGAGCCAGGAGCTCTTTCACCCCAAAGGGCTTGGTGATGTAGTCGTCGGCACCAATATTCAGCCCCGTCACTTTGTCGATTTCTTGGTTGCGTGCCGTCAGCATGATGATGGGAAACAAAAAGTTCTCATCACGCAGCTGTTTACAGATTTCATAGCCACTTTTACCCGGTAGCATCACATCCAGGATGAGCAGATCTGGTCGTTGAAGTTGAACTCGCTGGATGGCATCAAGTCCGTTATCGCACACCTCGACGATATAGCCTTCGCTTTCGAGGGTATCGCGTAAGGTGAAAATTAGGCTTGGTTCATCTTCTACGATGAGAATGCGTTTACCCTTGAACGGCATATTCCGGTGTAGTTTCTTGTGAAGGGGTGGGTTGGGAAGCCGATCGTACATCAGGTACCCAAATTGGGAAACTTAGTGTAAAGGTCGATCCTGAACCATATACACTGCGCAAATCAATACTTCCACCATTTAATTGAGCCAGGTACTTGACGATAGAAAGTCCTAGTCCGTGGCCCTTGGTGGTAGCGGTTAGGGGATCTTCAATGCGATAGAATTTGTCGAAAATATACTTTTGCTTGTTGGCTGGAATACCAATGCCCATATCTTCCACTTCCAAGTGGAGACGATCCTTCACCCGAAAGATGTTTATAAACACCCGTTTATCTTTGTCGCTGTATTTGATAGCATTTTCCACCAGATTACTAAGAATCGTTAGTACAGACTCTGGATCTACATTCACTAGATCGTTGCTATCGCAGCGCAGGCTTACCGCACATCCACGGTCTTTAAAGTAATTTTCGGAGCTTTGATAGAACTCCTGAACAATATCTATTAATGGTGTGGGTCGGGGCTGAATCATGATTTGGCCTGCGTCACTGCGAGCGACATTGAGCAATTTATCGATCATACCACTCAATCGAACAGCTTCTTTATGGATATGATGACCGTAGCTGGCAAGGCGGTTAGTATCTTGAACGCGACCATCAGCCAGATTTTCACCGGCGGCTTGCATCACGGCGAGGGGAGTCTTCAGTTCATGGGTTACGTTCGCCAGGAATCCGGCTTGACGAAGGGCTAATTCCCGTTCCCGGCTTGCCGTTCTGAAGATAAAAAAGATGCTGCTGAGCAAAAGAAGGACGGCAATTCCCAGAAAGATGAGGTTACCAATGAATTGATTGTTTGCTGCTAAGATGGTTGGACTATTATTGATAACCGCTTGAAACTGCCAGTTTTCGAAGGTGAAGCGCTCGCGGATATCGATATTGGTTGCATCATAGGCCATGTTGATGTTGTTGGTGGCCACGATCTCGTCGCGCAACCAATCTCTAACCCAGACGGTCATACCCGATTCACTATTTGGACCAAATTCTCGTTCAAGGATGTTAGTCACCACATGTTCAAGCAGCCAGCGGGTATTTAGTTCGATAGCCAAGTATCCGACTACTGTTTGTTTTTCGGTGTTTACGAGGGCGATGTTCATGGTTTTGCTACCATCCCATTCGGTTTTTGTAAACCAGCGGTAGTCACCCGTCAGCAAGGTCTTCGTTTTCGTTCGAACGAGTTCGAGTCCATCACAAATATAGCCTGGGTACTGCGTAACCCATTCGAGTTGTTGGCTCTCTTTGTTATATACCATCAGGGGTCCACCATTTTCACATGCAGGCAACACCCTATCAGTAAAATATACGCGTTCGAAGAGGGAATCTGTTCCTGCAGCTGATATCACGCTCATCAGACTATCGGGTAAGCGGCGATTTTCGAGCATGTACTCTTCAACCTTGGCCATATCCATTTGCCATAGGTTACGTACGTCTTTGTATACTCGCTCACCGACTTCGAGTCTAACCTGACGCAATTGAGCTCGTTTTGTGTCTTCGGAGGTCTCCACACTAATTTTATGAAGTTCCCACAAGGAGAAGACATTCATTAGCGTGAGCCCGAGAATAGAAAGCACACCAAGTCCTAACAGTAGCCAGCGTCGGCGATTCGTTTTGGTAATGGTGTTGGGTGCATGCATCGCTCGATAAACATCGGCTTGATGGGTGGAGATCAGCAACAGATAAACTTATTTACTGATCTATGACAGTGGGCCCAGAGGGATTTGAACCCCCGACCAATCGATTATGAGTCGACTGCTCTCACCGCTGAGCTATGGGCCCTTAAGGAAACTCTTCCCTAAACAGTAAAATAAGAGCTACGTCTACTCAAAACAAATGAGAACATGTAAACAGGTGTTAAACCAAGGGCAAATCAAGGTAAACGAAAGCGCTCGATTCGTTGTTCACACTTACAACAAATCACTCACGATTACCCACTATGCCCTATCGGATAGTCAGTATTATCCTTTTTATCGCTCTTGGTTTTACCACTGTTTCCTACGCTCAATCGAAGGATAAAGGTCGCGAGGTGTTGGAGCGGATGAAGGAGCTGCGCGACAAACACCCGTACGAACAAAGTGTTTTGACCATGCGCATGACAAATGCCAATGGTCGTAGTCGAGAGCGAAGCCTGAAGATGTGGTCGCATTCAACCAAAGGTAAAACCCGGAGCATGCTTTTATTCGAATCGCCTGCAGACGTTCGGGGAACGGGCTTATTGAGTATTAGTGATGGATCTGCGACAGCTCAAAAACTTTTCCTTCCTGCTACACGTCGCGTCCAAACCATTAGTTCATCGCAAAAGGGAGATAAATTCCTGGGTTCGGATTTTACCTATGAAGATCTGGGTGATGTTGATCATGATGATTTTGAGTACACCACCTTGAACGAAACGGCATCGACGTTGACGGTAAAAGCCGTTGCCAAAAAAAAAGGCAGCACTTCGTATGCCTGGGCTGTACATACGGTTGATACCCGCAGGTTGATCCTGCTTGCATCGACCTATCACGACGAAGCGGGCAAGGCTATCCGTGAACTGAAGGCGGATCAATTTCAGGAGGTAAAACCTGGTTTCTGGCGATCAAATAGTATGGTGATGAAGGATCTACTCAAAGGTTCTCAAACAACACTTCAATGGAAAGAGCGTTCGTTCAATACGATATCAGATACCTACTTTACCGAGCGATTCCTCCAACGTGGCGCATAGTCTTATTGGTGTCGTTTCGGCCGGATAGTCAGGATTGGAATTTTAGTATAACGGGCCACTTTCTCTGTGGTTGAGCCCAGGAAGACATGTTTCAAGCCACTTCGTCCGTGCGTCGTCATAACCATCATATCCGCATGTTCATTCGCATAATCGGTAATTTCATAATGTGCTGATACACCTCTTCGTACGACGGTATATACTTTGATCGATACGTTTTTACCGTTAAAATGACCCGAAATCATATCGTATTCTTTATCAGGTAGGAGGCTCGTCTCGAACGTAAAATCAGCTTCTTGTTTCGCATATTCCGTGAACTGTTTGATCAGCTCACTGCGTACATGGCTGAGTTCATCTGCAGAGCCAGGAGGAAGTGGACCCTCACTACTGTAGAGTTCTTTAACATGAAGAAGTGTTAATGTTCCATCCACAGCCGCAGCAAAAGAAGCTGCTAACACCATGGCTTGCCAACTATTTTCCGAGAAATCGATAGGTACCAAAATACGTTTTATGCGATCGGTAGGAACCTGAGGGGGTACACACAAAACGGGAACCTTGCTGTAACGAATCACTTTTTCAGTCACATTTCCCTGGAGCAGTTGTCGCGAGCCATATCCGTGGGCACCCACAATGACCAAATCATACGGTTCATTTTTTGCCGTATCGACGATCACTTCATATGCTTTCCTATCTATTTTAACGGAAGCTTCACCTTTGGATGCCTCATTTATATAATTTGTAAGATCGTCTTCGATATAACCGCGACTTTGGTCGATCAGTTTTTGGGTAAATGTCGGTATCCATATCGAGAGGCAATCCTAATTTTCCGATACTCTCCGACAAATATTTCATGGTTGGGATGATGTGCATCAGATCCACCTCACCTCCAAATTTTGCTGCAAATTCATTCGCATAGGTGTAAGCCACCTGTGAGCTTTCACCAAAATCCGTAGGCACTAAAATTTTATTAAAGCGTACCATAGCTACCTCCTGTATCTTGTTTTTCACAAACCTACAAAAAGGTACACAGGTGCTTGATGCCTAACCTCTCAGCTTTTGTCTGATTCTTGACAAATCATGACTATGTTTACTTTGACAGGCACTATCGATGTTTTTTTGCGATGCGACCTATCCCTAAAACCAGCATTAAACCCGAGATCAAACTTACCATGGGTAGGAACAGATCCTGCTCTTTCCCCGGAAGAATGGGTTCAGAATGAATCAGCTTTTTTTGTACCCTGATAAGCTCTTTTGGGGATGACTCCAAATTTCCAGCGATATAATATTCCGGTACATGCGGCTCCATTTCGTCGGTAACGATCGTTTCCAGACGGGGGTCATCATCCTCTACGAATACGGATTCCGTCAGGGTTTCGTAATCACGGTTTTGCCAGGGCCAGATCACGCTAAGTGTACCGATCAAAAAGCCGATCAATACGCACAAGGTTATGACATTGTATCGATGTAATAACCACGACAAAACCCTGCTAAAGGCAGCCAGACCAAGTATAATACCTACTCCGAAGGTACCCAGGATGATGAGGGCATCCCAGGTTTGGGGTCCGCCAAGAGCGGCAAACTGACCAAAGATATAAGAATATTTACCCAGAATAAGGAGGATGAATGAGCCACTGATGCCGGGTAAAATCATGGCAGTTATGGCAACCATCCCGCTTAGTAAAATAAACCACAGATCGTCTGGGGTGGATGTTGGTACCAGATTTACTACCCAAAATCCGATCAGCGTGCCCAGGAATAGGGAGAAGATCTTACGAAGGTTAATGGGTCGGATATCCATCATGAGTAACACAATCGACCCCAGGATGAGACCAAAAAATAATCCATAGATAGGCTGAGGATGGGTAAAGATCAGAACAGGCAGGGGGATGATCCTGGTAAAAAAGAGAATGGCTACGATGATACCCGTAAACAAAGGGAGCAGAAACTGCCAATCGATTCGATGAAAGAAACCTTTCAAATTGAGTTTCAACAGATACGAAATAGCGACTCCATCAACACTTTTGATGGCATCGATCAGGCGGCTATAGATACCGGTGATGAGTGCCATCGTGCCACCACTCACACCGGGAACCACATCGGCAGATCCCATTAAAAAACCCCGTAAAAGCAGCCCAATGTGTTTCATCATGTGCCTTAGAGTGTTAGTGTTTCCAACCTTCTTTTCCGATGAGTGGAACAAACTGAAAATCTGAAAACTCTTCTTCGCTGAAGTCATGCTCTCCAGTTCGTGTGATACGTAGCATTTTTTGCACCTTAGCATCACCAACCGGAATCACTAGTCGTCCGCCGATCTTGAGTTGCCGAATAAGGGCTTCCGGGACAACCGGAGCGCCAGCTGTAACCACAATACCATCATAAGGGCTGTATGCCGACCAGCCTTCCGTTCCATCTCCGCATTTGCTACGCATGCGATACCCCAGGGTATGCAGAAGGGTTCGGGCATGTTGATATAGGTCGTCGTGGCGTTCAACACTGTGTACAGAAGCGCCCATTTCACACAGGATAGCTGCCTGATACCCCGATCCGGTGCCAACTTCCAGGATTTTATCCCCTTTGTGAACGTGCAATAACTCTGTTTGACGGGCAACAGTATAGGGTTGGGAAATCGTTTGCTTCATCCCGATAGGGAGGGCTGTATCTTCATAAGCACGGGCAAATAAGGCCGTATCTATGAACATATGCCGTGGAACGGTGCCAATAGCACGCAAGACCTCTGGGTCCTGGATTCCTTTCTCTTTGATGGTGTTAACCAAACCGATTCTTTTTCCTTTGAAGAGGGGATCGGAAAATGATGGATGCTTCATAGCTTAAATATACGACTTGGACTTGGCTTTGACAGGTTATAATTTTGGTACTACTTTGCAGTTCTGCCTTCGGTTCCCTATCCTAACAGACTTAAATACTCGCAACAAATCCTATTCGAATGCTTACGCATAAACGCTTGACGCTACTCCCATTCCTTCTTATTTCTTTGACTGTGAGCGCCATAGGCTTGAGTGGATGTGGTTCCGCCTCCATGAAAGCATCCGGCGATCCTCAAATGGCCTTTTTTGATCATTTATCTGCTCAATGTGGAAGTAGTTTTACTGGAAGTACCCAATTTGTATCCTCAAATGATCCCAATGATCCTTTTGTCGTCAATCCGCTGAAAATTGACATTTTTGACTGTACCGATAAAGAAATTCGTATTCCCTTTTATGTGGGCACCGACTCCTCCAGAACCTGGATTATCACTAAAACCAGAGACGGACTTCTCTTCAAACATCAGCATTTGCTTCCAGACGGCAGCCCTGATTCTATCACTAATTACGGAGGCCTATCAGATGGAACAGGCACCGAGTTTGCTCAGCATTTCCCTGCAGATGAATTTACCGCCAGTCTCAATTTGGATTACACCACCAACAAATGGAGCCTGATCCTGGATCCTGAAAATGGAGTATTTGAGTACAAGCTCCAGCGCCATGATAAGCCACGTTATGAGGCTTACCTTGTGAAAGTAAAAGAATAAACCATTCCCTTGCACTAAACTCTTTGATGTATGAAACGCTCTATGATGTGGCCCTTAGCCCTGATTTTTCTATTTCTAAGTACGTCGGTTCAGGCACAGAACAAGCCTTCTGCTACCACTAAGGATTACGCCACATGGCATACCCTCGGCCAGGTTCAAATGTCACCCGACGGACAATGGATGGCCTGGGCCGTAACGATGCAGGAAAATAATGACACCCTATGGGTCAAGAACGTGCAAGGGGGTGAGGCAAAAGCATATGCTTTCGCTTCGCAGGCCTCGTTTTCTGGCGATAACCGTTGGCTAGCCATGCGCATCGGTGTTTCCTATGCCGAGCAGGAAAAACTCACGGAGCAAAAGAAACCGGTCGATTATGCCTTGGGTTTAGTGAACCTGGCTACGATGGAGATGACAACTGTTAAGGGAATCTCTGGATTTAGTTTTTCCGAAGATGGGAAATGGCTTGCAATTACTCTTTCCAAACCTGCCGACAGCAAGGCTACGGGTAATACTGTCTTACTTCGAGAGATGGCTACTGGTTTATCCAGGAGCCTGGGTAACGTAACCGAATCTTCATTCAACAAAAAGGCGAATCGATTTGCGTACATCACAGCCGGAGGATCGATGCATACCCTTGAGTTGATCAATCTGACAAGCGCTGCCACGACCGTTATCGTCACTGATACCACCAAATTTTCACGAATTAGTTGGGATCGTGAAGGGCAAGCGTTTGCTTTTTACAGTGCATGGAATGATGCCAAGTGGGAAGAGGAAACGCAAAAAGTACACTTCTACCATGCCTTGGCACCAAAACCATCCCTCAAATCATTAGATCCGCTAACCAGTCTCCCTGAAGGGATGCGTGTCTTAGGAAGCGCTCAACTACGCGTATCTGACGATCTTCAACGGGTTCATTTTGGTCATAAAGAGTGGACACGTAAACCGGAACCAGATACCTCAAAAGCAAAGAAACCTGCTCCTAAAAAAGAGAAACTCGCTCCTGTAGATGTATGGAACTGGAACGATAAAGAGATACAACCGCGTCAAAAAATCACATACAACCAGGACCTTAATCGCAGCTACGAAACCGTCTGGCATCTCCAAACCAACAAGGTGGTTGCCCTGGCTGACCAAGAGACCCCACAAGCCATGGTTTCAACCGCTCATAGCCTGGTGATCTCTGCACATACGGATCGCTATCGTCCGGCCTTCAAAGAAGATTTCGCCGACTTTTACGTAGTCGACATCCAGACAGGCACCAAGAAGCTCTTATTGGAAAACCAGGTGCAATCAGCCGGTGGTACCCCCATGGCCTCCACCACCGGACGGTATATCACCTATTTCAAAGACAATCATCATTATGTGTACGACACCAAATCAGGGAAGCACACGAATGTAACCCAAAATCTACCCCATCCTGTATATAACGTACGAGATGATCGTCCTGGTATCATTGGTCCTGCAGGCTTTGCAGGCTGGATCAAAGGGGATGAAGCTTTCCTCATTTATGACGAGTACGATGTGTGGCGCATAGATGCGGAAGGACGCAGTCCGCGCAAACTAACTGCAGGTAGAGAGGAGCAGATCATCTATCGGGTTCAGCGTCTCAGTTTTGATGATCCGTATATCGATGCATCGAAACCGATCATGCTCACCATGACCGGCGATAACGATCGTCGCAGTGGGTATGCCCAACTCGATCCAAAGGGAACCGTAAAGACCCTTATTTTCGAGCCAATGAATATTGGTCGCCTTGTGAAAGCTAAAAATGTCGATCAGTATAGCTATGTGACCCAAAAGTGGGATGTGCCTCCGGTGTTGAAAGCGGGTTCGACCCTTGCAGGGGCTACCACGATCTTCGAAAGCAATCCGCAATCGGCCAACTTTGCTAAAGGCCGTGCCGAGCTGGTCTACTTTAACAGCCAGGATGGACGTCCATTGAAAGGAGCCTTGCATTACCCGGATAATTATGAGCCTGGAAAACAATATCCGATGGTTGTTTACATCTATGAAATTCGCTCCAATGCCGTACACAACTACGTGAATCCATCGGTTCGTTCGGCCTATAATTTGAGTCATTATACCGCTCAGGGTTATTTTGTTTTCCAGCCGGATATTGTCTACGATATTGATGATCCGGGGATGTCGGCCGTCAATTGTGTGGTTCCTGCCGTGGAAAAAGTGCTCGAAACCGGCATGATTAACCCCAAAGCCGTCGGTTTGATGGGTCACAGCTGGGGTGGTTATCAGACGGCCTTTTTGGTCACCCAAACCAAGCTTTTCAGTGCGGCGATTGCTGGAGCGCCTCTAACGAATATGATGAGTATGTCGCTGGCCATTTATTGGAACTCGGGTACTCCGAATCAGAAGATTTTCGAAACAAGCCAGGGACGCTTTAGTGGTCCGTGGTACGAAGTGGAAGAAGCCCACTGGCGGAATTCTCCGATCATCTATGCCGATAAGATCGATACACCGATGCTGATGACTTTTGGCGATAAAGACGGTGCGGTGGACTGGCACCAGGGGATCGAAATGTATGGAACGATGCGACGCATGGGTAAACCCTTTACGATGCTGGTCTACGCTGACGAAAATCACAATTTTACAAAGCGTGAAAATCAAATGGATTATTTCAACCGCGTAACTGCCTATCTTGACCATTATCTCAAGGGTGCCGAAGCACCTGCCTGGCTCACAGAGGGAGTTTCCTATGTTGAGCGACGCAAAGCTGAGGACAAAAAATAGGAAGCATGATCTCTTTTTATAACACACTTAGCCGCACAAAAGAGCCATTTGTACCACAGGTGGAGGGTTTTGTAGGTATGTATGTGTGTGGTCCGACGGTGTATGGCGACGCCCATTTGGGTCATGCCAAAAGCTATGTGTTTTTTGATGTCCTGAACCGCTATCTACGCTATCGTGGGTATAAGGTGCGCTATGTCCAGAATATTACGGATGTGGGTCACTTAACCGATGATGGTGATGCGGGTGAGGATAAATTGCTCAAACAGGCGCGTTTGGAGCGTCTGGAGCCCATGGAGATCGCTGAAAAGTACACCAATGCCTATTTTCGGGACATGGATGCCTTGGGTATTCTACGGCCGGATATCACACCGCGCGCCTCCGGACATATTCCCGAGCAGATCGCCATGATTGAAGAGCTCATCGCCAAGGGTCATGCTTATGAGTCGGAGGGTAATGTGTATTTCGACGTGAACTCGGATCCTGATTATGGGAAGTTGAGCGGCCGACAGATCGATGCTTCGGTGGCTGGTACCCGGGTTGATGTAGCGGGTGGTAAGCGTCAGCCAGCCGATTTTGCCCTTTGGAAGAAAGCCGAGCCCGAGCATATCATGAAATGGCCATCGCCATGGGGTGTTGGCTATCCGGGATGGCATATTGAGTGCTCGGCCATGTCGAACCGGTATCTCGGAAAGACCTTTGATATCCACGGTGGGGGCTTGGAGAATCAGTTTCCTCATCATGAGTGTGAGATTGCCCAAAGTGAATGTGCTCATGGCGAACCCTTCGTGCGCTATTGGTTGCACAATAATATGGTAACCCTTAATGGGCAGAAGATGGGTAAGTCGCTGGGCAATGCGATTTCTTTGCATCAGTTTTACCATGGGGATCATCCTTTGCTGACGCGTGCCTGGAAGCCTGAAGTGATCCGATTCTTTCTCTTGCAGAGTCATTACCGTAGCACGACAGATTTTTCTGAACCAGCCCTTGAGGCCGCTGAAACGGGTCTTGCAAATCTGCATGAGATGCTTGCCCTTGTGGTGAATGCCACTGCTGGGGCAGATGCCCCCCTGGATGTGGAGGCCTTTCGTGGGGATTTTCTGGCCTGCATGGATGATGATATCAACACCGCGCAGGCTATTGCCGTGTTGTATGAATACCTTAAGCCCTGGCGCGCACGGATGTTGAAGGGCGAAAAGCCCTCGAATCTGGAGGAAGCTCGCACGGTATTGCGCGAAGCGATGGACGTGATTCTGGGGATCTGGCCAAGGGGCGAGGCTGGCGATCAAAGTGAGGTCGTATCCGGATTGATGGAACTCATCCTCAAACTCAGGGCTGGAGCACGCGCCGACAAAAATTGGCCTGTCGCCGACCAAATCCGCGACGCCTTGAAGGCGCTCGACATCACGGTGGAAGACAGCCCTCAAGGACCTGTCTATAAACTACCCAAATAAGAAATTTTCTAAATACGTATATGCAACCCGACAGTTTGATGGATGCTGGTAACTACTTCGTATGGCATGGCGATCCTGTTATTTATACGACAGGGGTGCTTTGGTTACCCTTTATCCTTAGTATTCATGGTCTGATATTAGGGCTCGTTCTCGCTTTTTTTGCCGCCGACTGGTGGCTTAAGCGACTCCAGGGACAAGCAACATCTAAAAAAGAAAAGCCTCAGAAGTTAACTGAAATGCAGTACTGGGCAGTGATGTTGATTTCCTTACTCATCGGTCAAGTGGTTTTCAATATCATTCCGGTGAATGGATTCGATCACATTGGGCCTATCAGTCTACGCTGGTATGGATTGTTATTCGGAGGTGCTTTTCTGTTGGGCTATTTCATCGGTAGCAAGGAATTTCGGGATGCCGGTCGTCCAGAGGCCGAACGGGATGCCTTGCTCACCTATGTGCTGATTGCTACCGTGATCGGTGCCCGTCTGGGGCATGTCATCTTCTATGAACCGGAGTACTACCTGCGGAATTTGCATCTTGTGCCGGCGATCTGGCAAGGTGGACTCGCCAGTCATGGTGCAGCTACTGGGGTTCTCATTGCCATCTGGCTGTATACCCGCAAATATAAGCACCTCAGTTTCCTCTGGGTAACCGACCGTGTGGTAATTCCATCAACCATTGGTGGGGCTTTTGTACGACTTGGGAATTTCTTCAACTCAGAGATCTATGGAGTGCCTACTGATGTATCATGGGCGATTGTCTTCTCTAAGGTAGACATGCTGCCACGTCACCCGAGCATGCTCTACGAGGCTGCGCTCTATGTGGTGCTCTTCGCCATCCTCTGGGCTATATACACGCGCTATAAGTCGCGACCACCCGAAGGATTGTTATTCGCAGTCTTCCTGATCATCATGTTTACTGGACGATTTTTGATTGAGTACACCAAAGTGGAGCAAGCGGAATTTGCCACCGATTGGTTCATTGGGATGGGTCAGCTCTTAAGTGTACCCTTCGTTCTGGTGGGAATATGGTTACTTCTGAGGAAGAAAACGGTTTGAGAATCCTGGCTGTTGATGTGGGTCAGAAGCGGTACGGACTTGCCCAGTCCGATCCGACGCAGACGATTGCATCGCCGGTTGGGACCTATCATCTGGATGCCTTACTGGAAAAGCTAAAGGAGATTACTGCTCGCGAAACCATCCAACAACTGGTTGTTGGATGGCCCCTGAACATGGATAGTCAGGAAAGTGAGGCGACTGACCGGGTCAAGGGTTTTATTTCGGCGGTACAACGGCGCTTCCCAGGACTGGAGATTATTAAAATAGATGAACGCTTCACCAGTACCCTTGCGCAGCGTGCAATACGGGAGTCAGGCCTGCCAAAAAGTAAGCGTCAGGATAAAGGCCTTGTCGATACCATCGCTGCGGTTATTATATTACAGGACTATTTAAACCGATAATATCATACGATGTCTATTTCCTTCGGAACGGATGGCTGGCGTGCCATCATCGCTCAAGACTATACTTTCGATAATCTATCCATTGTCACACAAGCTACTGCCCGGTGGATCACCGATGATGCCATTACGACCAATGGGGTTGTTATTGGCCATGATTGTCGTTTTATGGGGCGTGAATTTGCCCAGCATGTAGCCTGTCAGTTTGCTGCCATGGGCATTCCGGTTCGTATGGCCGATACCATTGCCAGTACGCCGGCGGTGAGCTGGGCTGCGCTGGAATATGATGCGGTTGGGATAGTGATCACGGCAAGTCATAATCCACCTCAGTATAACGGTTTTAAGATCAAGGCTCCTTTTGGTGGACCCGCAACTCCAGAGCAGATAAAGGCTGTTGAAGAGCGTTATGGTGCTTTCGACAAAAATCTCAAAGTGGAAGAGTATGCTACCTATGTGAAACAAGGGCGCATCCGGGAAATTCCTTTAGCAGAGTATTACCTTGAGGTGCTTCGCAAGGCACTCGATCTTGAGGCCATCCGTAAAACAGGGGTAAAAATTGCTCATGATGCTATGTACGGGGCATCGCGTGGGGTGATCAAAACCTTGTTAGGTGATCAGGTTCACGAGTTGCGCGGGGATTTGAACCCGGGATTCATGGGACAGGCGCCCGAGCCCATCGAAAAAAATCTTCGTCCGCTGTCGGAATACATCCGTACGCATCGCTGCGCCGTTGGGATCGCCAACGACGGAGATGGCGATCGGGTAGGGATGTACGACGAAACGGGTCAATTTGTGGATTCGCACCAGGTATTGAGCTTGTTAGTGTGGTATTTGCACACCCAAAAAGGAATGAAGGGCGGAATTATCAAAACCTTCTCAACCACGCAGATGCTCGACAAGATGGCGGCAAAAT
>CAZXGO010000016.1:24007-31073 GCA_964640035.1 uncultured Chitinophagales bacterium | reverse complement strand
CCCAGGCATGCTCTAGAAAGGCATCTCTGCCGATTTCACCTTTGCTAATGCCTTGTTCACGCAGTTTATGAACAACCTTTGCTTCAGTAGCGATGGAGGCATGATCTGTACCCGGTACCCAACATGCGTTATAACCTTGCATTCGGGCACGGCGTACCAAAACATCCTGTATGGTGTTGTTCAGCATGTGTCCCATGTGTAGCACACCCGTTACATTGGGTGGTGGAATGACGACGCCATAGGCCGGACGATCATCAGGAACGGAAGAAAAACAGCCTAACTGGGTCCAACGGTCGTAGTGCTTTGACTCGATGGATCCTGGTTCAAAGGTCTTAGCTAGCATAAAAAGGGGATAGAGCTAGGTTCTGGGGATGTACTGATATCAAACGATACGCTTAAGCAACACACCGAAGTGTCCATCGCAGTGATGCACATGAGGCAGGGTTTGATAAGCCTTTCCACCTTCGATAAGTACTTCTTCGGGCAGATAGTCACTAAGATCCTGTAGTTCGAAGTTATCGTAATTTGCGAGGAAGGTAGTGATCTGGTTCCAGTTTTCTTCCGGTTCCAGGGAGCACGTTGAATACACTAGACGTCCGCCACGGGTTACCATATTAGCAGCAGCATCCAGGAGTTCAGCCTGTAATTCAGCAGCTTTGGCGATGTCCTCCTCAGTGCGTCTCCAACGTAGATCAGCTCGTTTGCTAAGAACACCTGTTCCGGAACATGGGGCATCAAGAAGGACGGCATCAGCGAGCTTTAGTCGCTCTTCAGTAACGTCCGCGCGGCGAATTTTTACGTTGTCGGCGCCGAAGGTCTCCGCATTTTCGGCGATACGGGCAACACGATCGGGATTGATATCGACGGAGAGTATTTCCCCCTTGTTTTGCATCATGTCTGCGAGCACAATGGTTTTGGTTCCCGGCGCAGCACAAAGGTCGTACACGGTTTCAGTATCCTGGGGATCAAGGATCCAGGGGGCAAATCCGGCGGCAATATCTTGCACTTGGCAGAAACCTTTTTCAATCCAGCCCTTCTGACGGATTTTGTTCAACGATGATACCTTGAAATAGCCTGGTAGCCATTCACTCGTTTCGTAAGGAATATCGCTCTTAGATAGTCGTAATTCGAAGTTTTCGACGCTGGTACGCAAGGTGTTCACCCGAATGTAATATTCAGGACGGTTATTGTTCGCTTGCATAAGCTGAAAGGCATCGCGTTCGCCGTAGCGCTTGATCCATCGATCAACCATCCATTCAGGGTGCGAAAAGGTGATCGCCACTAACTCTGATCGACGACTCGTACTAGGTTTGGGTAATTCGTTGAGTTCGCGCTGGATTTTTCTGAGGATCGCATTGATGAGATCACCCGTTTTGGGGCTCACTTTATTTTTGCCGATTTCAACCGCTTCATTAATAGCGGCATAATCTGGGGTGCCATCCATAAAAAGGAGATCATAAATCCCCACCCTTAATATATTTTTGATGAAACCACCCATCGTAGCAATCTCGATGCTGCAGTAATGATCAATCAAAAAGTCGAGGTACAAGCGTCTGCGCAGCACCCCCTGAACATATTCATTAGCCTGTTGACGGTCTTGTCCGGAGAGTTCATCCATGAGCATCGTGGAGAGATGTTGCTTCTCGTCAAACTGAACAAGGGTTTGAATGGATGCCAGGCGCGCGGTTAGTTTCGATTCCAAAATAGTAGGTATTAGGTGCTTAGATGCTCTATAATGAGCTATACAAGTATTGAACAGCTACACTAAGAAGTGTGTGGGATTAATCAAGTAAAATACATAATCCACTCGTTATATTCCCCCTCAAAGTGGCATTAATTCCATATTATTTGAGCTTTTTTTCCTCGAACCGAGTCTATGTACTCTTTGGGTATGGTATTTCACTTTGTCAGGTCGATTTTATCGTTTATCATTCGAAAAAGATCTTCTCTATGGACTACGACCTTATTGTAATCGGTGGCGGCGCCGCAGGGCTCACTTCGGCAGGAATGGCTGCCAATTTTGGAATGAAAACCCTTATGATTGAAGCTGATCGTCTGGGAGGTGACTGTACCTGGTATGGATGCATCCCCAGTAAAGCCCTGCTTCATCTTGCATCATTAAAACATGCCGCCGATCAATCCCTGTTCTTTACTGACGCTGATAAACCTGCTGAGGTAGACTTTCACAAAGTGAAAGAACGTGTCCATGCATTGCGTGAGCATGTATATCAGGAGGCCGACCGACCAGATATCTACGAAAAAATGGGTGTTGATGTAGCTTTTGGAAAGGCTCGTTTTTTAGATGATCACACCATTGAACTCTCTGCAGAACATAAGGCTAAGACTTTTTCATCCCGATACTTTGTAATTGCTACAGGATCGAAAGCATCTATCCCAGATATTCCGGGTATCGAAGACATCCCGTATCTGACAAATCATACCTTATTTGATCTGGATGTGCTTCCTGAGCACCTCGTTATACTAGGGGGAGGTCCGGTAGGATGTGAGATGGCCCAGGCATTTCGTCGATTTGGTTCTGAAGTTACCATTATCGAGGCACTAGATCGAATCCTGCCACGCGATGATCCTAAAGTAACGCAAGTCCTGCATCAACAACTTAAATCTGAAGGTATCAATATCATCGTGAATGCTCGAATCCAGAAGTTATCTTTGGATCAAAATCAAATATTGTGCGCATTAGAAAGCCCTGAAGGTAGTCTTTCTGTAAAAGCGAGTCATTTTCTAGTGGCTGCAGGTCGAAACCCTTCTATAGAATTTCTTCAACTTGATAAAGCAGGGGTTCAGATTTCGAAAACTGGTATATCTGTGAACGATAGATGTCAAACGAATCGTAAACATATCTACGCTGCCGGTGATGTTACGGGTCGTGGTAATCTAACCCACATGGCTGAACACATGGCTAAGACAGCGATCACAAACATTGCACTTAAAATTCCTAAAAAAATGGATGGCAATAGCTTGTCATGGGTCACCTACACCGATCCTGAAGTAGCAGGTCTGGGGATGTCGCAGGTGCAGCTCCTTGAAAAAGGCTACTCTTTCCAAGTGTATGAATTTCCTTTTTCCAAGCTTGACCGGGCTCTGGCTACAGGAAATACAAATGGACTGGTGCGTATTTTTGCCCGATCATGGGATGGAAAAATCTATGGTGCTTCTGTAGTTGGCAATCGTGCAGGCGAGATGATAGGGGAGATAGGACTGGCTTTGAAGCATGGCATCACCCTTAGAAATATCGCGGATACAATCCATGCCTATCCCACCTATACCCTTGGTGTACGAAGAGCGGCCGACCAATGGTATGTGCGAAAACAAACGTTGGGACTAGTTAAAGCCTTAAAATTTTTGTTTCGGTTTCGTGGATCTCTTCCCGACCTTTCGGATCCAGACCGAATTGTATAAACAAAAAAGGCGCCCTCATTAGGGGCGCCTTGGTTTTCGATAGGTTTTTTATTTCCCTAGTAATCTTTTCATCGTTTCGCCAATCACAGCCGGACTCTCACAAACGGTGATGCCTGCTGCCTGAAGGGCCGACATTTTTTCTTGAGCAGTGCCTTTGCCACCAGAAACGATAGCACCAGCGTGACCCATACGACGTCCTGGAGGTGCAGTACGACCTGCAATAAAAGCAACCACCGGTTTTTTGACGTTAGCTTTGATCCATGCAGCCGCTTCTTCTTCATTGGATCCACCAATCTCACCGATGAGGACGATGGCATCGGTGTCAGGATCGGCATTCAGTAGCTTTACGGCATCCAGGTGTGTTGTTCCAATTACAGGCATAATACCAACTTTGGCTTCACCCGGAGTGATCACACCAGGACAGTTTGGTCCAATTAAGGTGGCTCCATGACTGATTACCAGCTGTTTCGCGGTGATCATATCTTTGACGGGTATACCCTCGGTGATACACACAATGGTTTTAATACCAGCGAAAACGGCTTCTGCAATCGCATCTGCTGCGAAAGCTGGTGGAACAAAGATAATACTTGTGTTGGCATCTTCTTCTTTGACCGCGTCAGCAACCGTGTTGAAAACAGGGCGATCCAAGTGTTTAGTACCACCTTTTCCCGGGGTTACACCACCTACCACTGTTGTTCCATATTCAATCATCTGGGAGGCATGAAAACTGCCTTCGCTACCAGTAAATCCTTGAACAACTAACCGGGTTTGTTTGCCTACAAGTACACTCATGATTCTAGTCTAAAAGTTTAATAGCACAGATTCCAAATATACCCAAGAATGCTTGAACTGGCAAGGATACAATCACCTTGATGATGTCATGAATACGATTACAACTCTTGTTTTTATTGAAGCCTTTATACAAAACTCTGTACCTTAGTCCTTATGATCCCTGACCATAAAAAAGAAGAGGTACGACAGGCTGCCGACATTGTTGAGGTAGTGGGTGAGCATGTAAAACTGAAGCGGTCCGGTAGTGGATATATCGGTTTGTGTCCATTTCACAACGAAAAGTCTCCATCTTTTCATGTCACCCCTCGCATGGGAATCTACAAATGTTTTGGCTGTGGTGCTGGTGGGGATGTTTTTCAGTTTGTAATGCAAATGGATGGTGTGGGTTTTACAGAAGCCATCCGTACCCTAGCGGGAAAATACAATATCGATTTGCCTGAAGAAGAAGACCCTTCAGGATCTGATCCCGAATACCAACGCAAAGAAGGGGTCTACCATGCCCTTCGATTTGCAGGGGTCTTTTTCCATCATCAGCTCATTGAGTCGGATGAAGCAGAACAAGCTCGAAATTATCTTGCATCACGATCTTTCAAACGGGAGCTCATCGTAAAAGCTGGATTGGGGTATGCACCTTCTTCAGGTGATGCATTAGCACGTGCTGCCAAATCAGCGGGTATACATACCGACTATCTTGTGGATGCCGGTTTAATTCGAATAGATGATGCTAGCTCGCGTGTATATGACTACTTTCGTGGTCGACTCATGTTCCCCATTTTTAATCCCACCGGTAAAGTCATAGCATTTGCCGGACGAATCTTAGGTCAGGAAAAAACGGCCAAATACATCAACTCGCCTCAAACACTTGTCTATAATAAGAGTGAGGTGTTGTATGGTATTCATCTGGCGCGTAATGAAATAAGAAAAAAATCACTGGCGATAATGGTTGAAGGATACACCGATGTTCTTAGCCTGAATCAAGCTGGTATAGGCAATGTTGTAGCGTCCAGCGGAACCGCTTTAACCCCCGAACAAGTACGTTTGATACACCGGTATGGCGATACCTTACTCATGATTTATGATGCCGATGCAGCGGGTCAGGCTGCCATGATTCGTGGAATGGATATCGCAATAGCTCAGGGTTTGGATGTTCGCATGTTGGAACTTCCTGAATCTGAAGATCCAGACTCATTCGTGCGTCAATTTGGTCCGGCTGCTTTTGAAACATATGTTGAAGAGGAATCCTCCGATTTCCTCAAATTTTTGATAACAAAAGCACAGCGTTCAAAAACATGGGATGAACCCGGTCGTAAACAAAAATCCATCAGCAGAATGCTTCGAAGTATCGCATTGATGAAGGAGCCAGTAAAACGGGAGACGTATGTTCAGTATCTGAGTCAGCAGGCACGCGTGGGTGATCGAACCCTTTTTGAGGAATTAGGTCAACTCATCCAACGAAGTAATCGGGAGACTAGAATTGATCAGCGAAGAGAGGCTGAAAAAGCATCCAAGGTAGCGGTCAATGCATCCCAAGATTTGGAATCAGATCTCACTCGAACGAAATTATCGCATGCTAACCCCTCTGAAAAAGAAGTTCTGAGAATCATGCTCAGCTATGGAAATCCTATCGTTGAGTTTATTGGAATGCATAGCAATGCAGATCATTTCGAAGATCCGGCCTACAGAGATATTTATGAGGGTATGATTCGGTTATGGAATGAAGGCGCCACAATTAGTGTAGCTCAATACCTTGAAATGTCACCTCCTACTCCACAGCTAGTCAGTGATATTATGATGGATCGACACAGTGTAAGTGAAAAATCAGCTTTGGTCGTTGGTAAAGCCCTCAAACGTGATCCTGAACCCTACAAAGCTGCTCAAGGTGCATTGAAAACCCTCAAGCTTCATCATCTTGAGCGATTACGCAAACACTATGAAATAGATCTAGAACGTGTTGATCAACCGGAAGAGCGATTGCGTATTCAAAGAATGATCACGAAAGTAGCATCTATGAAAAAGAAGATACAGACTTCAGATCTGGATGAACTATTTCCTGGTGCACCGCACGATCAAAAAAACGAGAACCCAAATTTAAATCCTTACAAACCTGAGGAATATTTATCACGCGTCAAAAAGAAGAAATGATTTCTACGAATCATCCCTATTATCGTGAATTATCGATTGCCATACAGGCTGGCAAAGAAGCCGCTACCCTAATCAAAACGTTTGATCGAAATCGCAGTCAGCTTGGTATACATCTTAAAGAAAAATATGATCTTGTTACGGATGCCGATATTGCCAGTGAAAAATGCATCAGAGAGATCATTATGTCTCATTTTCCGGGGGATTCCTTTTTGGGTGAAGAGGGAAGAGACGAAGAATTTCTCGAAGGTCGCAGGTGGATTGTCGATCCTATCGACGGAACAACCAATTTTGCCCATGCTTTTCCTCCATATTGTGTTTCAATTGCGCTATATGATAGCTTGGAGCCGATTTTAGGCGTTGTGCTCGAGGTTTCGCGTAACGAACTTTTTTACGCCCTCAGAGGTGAGGGAGCCTATTGTAATGATCAGCCTATCCGTATTTCAACTATTCAATCGATCGATCGTACACTAATAGGAACCGGATTTCCTGTGGAAGAAGGAGTTAATTATGACAAAATGCTCGCTATTGTACGTACTATTTTAAAAGAAACTCAAGGTTTGCGTCGTGCGGGAAGTGCTGCATATGACTTGGTATGCGTGGCTGCAGGACGTCTTGATGGTTTCTTTGAAACTGGATTAAAACCCTGGGATGTTGCTGCTGCTGGCCTCATCCTAGAAGAATCTGGTGGCATAGTAACCGATTTCAATGGGGG
>CAZXGO010000016.1:15606-23997 GCA_964640035.1 uncultured Chitinophagales bacterium | reverse complement strand
ATGGTTACACGGAAGAAAGATCATCGCTGGAACTTCAACATCACACCCCTACCTTTTAGATCTTATCATGGAATCTGGATCTGAGTTAGTGTAACACAATTTTTCAGGTCTTCTATGCGTTCAGAACCGGTGAATGATCATCCGTATCTATAAAAGCTTATACTTGATGGTTGCAGGCTTTTATAAATGGACTTAAATTTTGATGTGTTCAGTCGTTTTACTTTTGAATTCCCGTACTAAATGATCCGCCTTGTTTCATTTTTAATCCTATTTGGTTTCTTCCTTGTTTCTCCACACGAGTGTACTTTTGCGCAGGCACAAAGTGAAAAGAAGACCAATACCTCTGTCTCAACGCTTAAGCCTCAACGCTTAAAAGAGTTACAAGGTAATCTTAAGTCTACAAGAGATGCGATTTGGGATGAAATTACCCGCGAATTTAACAGATGCCTGCCCTCTAAAATTGGAACATATCTTCCTTACGACGATCCAGAATCGTATTTAAGCTCGGGCACATTAACTACGAATGCTACTGGAGGTGTTGCATTCTTTAAGTCGTACAAAAATTCCAGGACAGGCACAGCCTCAAAGGTCATCATTTCGATTGTGGCGAATTCTCCAATGGTAAGTAGTCTTGCCAGTTTTCTCTCAGATCCTGTTATAGCTAGAGAGACGGGTAAGTCTATTACAGTTTATGGTGGATTCAAGGCGATTGAAGAGTATGATCCACTCTATAGAACCGGTGAAATCAATCTTCTTCTACGTGAAAACACCCTGGTGACGATCAGTGCGTCCAATATTCCTGATGGGAAAGTACTGTCAGAATTTGCCAACGCTATCGATTTTGCAAGGATACTAGCTATACTGGAATAATGCTATCGTGCTGGGGTAGAATGTAGGAATACGTTTAGGTCAGCAAGGGGAATAGGTTTCCCATGATAAAGAAAGCCCTCTCCATACTCTACCCCAATTAGGTGACCAAAGTGTCGTGCTCGTGCCCGAATCGCTTCGAAAAACGAGGGTCTTGAAATATATGTCTCAGGTTCACCATCTGCTTCCTTTACATTGAATTGTGATGAAAATGCAAGGATGGCATCTTCTTTTTGTTTCATCACAGAAGAGATGTCAAAGACAAAATCTGGTTCGAATGGTCGATCTTGCATGTAATGAAGAATGTGGTAGGGTCGCCATGGAGCCTGAGGTTTACCGCTCTGATCGTACGTTTTGATGGTTTTCAATCCGCTGTAAAATAGTGCATCAATACTTAAGCGACTGGCATTCCCATGATCAGGATGGCGATCTGAGGGTGCGTTCACAAAGCATATTTTAGGCTGATACAATCGAATTTTTTCAATGATGGCCTCGCGATACTCTTGCGTGTTATCTAAGCCACAATCAGGAAGACCGAGGTTATCCCGAACAACTAATCCCAGTATATTAGCAGCGGTGGCAGCTTCCTTAAGACGCTTTTCTGGAGTACCCCGGCTTGCCTTTTCTCCTTTGGTTAAATCTACTACACCAACCTTGAGACCTTGTTTGACCAAGGATGCTAGAGTGCCAGAACAATTTAATTCAGTGTCGTCGGGGTGAGCTGCTAAAGCGAGAACATCCAAAGTCATGACTATAACTCAGTTATTTATAAGTTTCTACCTTTGATATGACAAACATAATTTTTTTTGCAACGAAAGGTACGCATCTTGCGTATACTGTTCGATACTCAAAAATTAATTAAGCGTATGGCCTTTTTGCGTAGTCTGATTGAGGGGATAAAAATAGCTTTTACCGCTATTCGTGCCAATAAAGTACGTGCTTTTTTGACCATGTTTGGAATCATCATTGGGATTGTGGCTGTCACAACAATGAATACTACCATTAATGGAGTGAATCGATCTTTCGAAGATAGCATGGCGATGTTGGGTACAAATGTGATCTTTATTGAAAAATTTCCCTGGGAGCCTGGTCCCAATTATAAATGGTGGGAGTATATCAATCGCCCGGAAATGAAAGTAGAGTATGTTGACAAGATTAAAGAATATAGTACAACGGCCTCTGCAGTGGCCGCTGTTTCAAGACGTCAGGTTAATGTGCGCGCAGCAGAGCTCTATGCGAATAGTGTAACGGTATCAGGAGTCACTACCGATTATAGTCTTACGAATACAATTGATCTGAATGAAGGGCGTTTTTTTTCGGATGAGGAAAACCAATCATCCAAAAGGGTTGCCATTGTTGGCGCCAGTGTAGAAGAGGTGTTGTATCCACAGGGCAATTCACTTGGAAAGTCTATTCAAATCGGAGGACAACGTTTTGAAATCATTGGAAAACTCTCTAAACAGGGAAATTTTCTA
This sequence comes from uncultured Chitinophagales bacterium, assembly GCA_964640035.1. Taxonomy (GTDB): domain Bacteria; phylum Bacteroidota; class Rhodothermia; order Balneolales; family CAYWCV01; genus CAYWCV01. Next base: position 21,655 of record CAZXGO010000016.1, on the reverse strand, counting down.
GGTATGCAAAACTTTGATAATCAGGTGCTCATTCCGATGAATGCGTATACTCGCATTTTTGGAACGCGCAGCGGCATCGAATTACAAGTTAAATTCGAGAATGAAGCACTCTTGCAAGAAGGTGAATATGAGCTTGAAGGTGTAATGCGACGCATTCGACAATTAGATGCCAAAGCCGAAAATAACTTTGCTATCAACAAACTAGATACATTTCGACAAGAATACCAGGCGATGACTGGGGCAATCTATGGGATTGGAATCTTTCTAACATCCTTGTCACTCTTTGTGGGTGGGATAGGAGTCATGAATATCATGTATGTTTCCGTCAAAGAGCGTACAAAAGAGATCGGCATTAGAAAAGCTGTAGGGGCTAAATCGTATCAGATTCTTTTGCAGTTCTTGGTTGAAGCTATCACGGTAAGCTGTCTTGGAGGTTTGGTAGGAGTAGCGATCTCTTTCGGTACAACCTACATAATTAATCAGTTTTTTGTGGCCTATATGAGTTGGAGCACTGTAGTGGGAGCCTTCCTCATCTGTACAGCAGTAGGTGTTCTTTTCGGGTATTTACCTGCTCGTAGAGCCGCAAAATCCAATCCAATCGAATCATTACGCTACGAATAGGGCTTATAGAATGAATGTAATTGACGTATTCAAAATGGCCATGGGTTCACTTGCGGCCAATAAACTCCGCTCATCCCTTACAATGGTCGCCATTATTGTAGGTGTTTTTGCGGTGATTGGTTCCTCAACAGCAGTTAGTGTTCTGGATCGATATTTCAAAGATACTTTAACTATTCTTGGTGGTAATGTGATCACAATCCAGAAATTTCCCGCTGTACGAATGGGTGGTGATAATTCCGATATCGCCAAAAGGAAGAATATTACGTTCACCCAATTCGAGACACTAAGAGATAGAGCTAATTTGGCTCGTGCCGTTAGTCCAATCGCCACCTTCGCCTTCAATAAAGTCGTTTATAACGAAAATGAGACAGAACCTAATGTGCCTCTAAGAGGCAGCAATGAGTACTGGACAGCAAATAATGCTTACACTGTAGCAGATGGAAGAGATTTTAATCTGGAAGACGTCACCTACGCTCGTTCAGTTGCGATCATTGGTGAAGATATTCGAAAAGAGTTGTTCGCCAATGAAAATGCCATCGGAAAGAAAATTCGCATAGAAGGGCAAGCGTATAGCATTATTGGTGTCTTGGAATCAAAAGGGTCGATTTTTGGACAATCGCAGGATAGGATTGTAGTTGCTCCTTACACACGGCTTTTGCAACTCTATGGAGGTGCTGATCTGAGAAGTATTGGCATTCAAGTGCAGGCGCCTGATATGAGGTCAGTGCCTGCCACAATGGATGAACTCATCGGTAATTTTAGGACTATTCGGAAAGTGCCACCCGGTGCTGATAATGATTTTGAGGTCGTCACCAACAATTCCCTCTCAAGTGTTTTTGATACCTTTACCGGAGTACTCAATATACTTGGTGTTATAGTTGGGGGTATTGCCCTATTGGGAGCAGGTATTGGAGTTATGAATATTATGCTTGTATCAGTAACGGAACGAACGCGTGAAATTGGAGTAAGAAAAAGTGTAGGAGCAACTCGTAAAGCAATCCGGCAACAATTTTTGATTGAAGCTATTTTTATATGTCAAATTGGTGGAGTTATCGGAATAATTTTGGGAATTATTGGCGGAAATGCTCTTGCAGTGCTTATGGAGGCCTCTATCGTGATACCATGGACTTCCGCAGTGTTTGGAGTTGTGATGATGACAGCCATCGGTTTAGTGTTTGGCGTATACCCAGCAGCCAAAGCTGCCCGACTCGACCCCATCGAATCACTTCGTTACGAGTAAGACAACATGTTGATGCCCTGATCAAGGGTCGGTATATTACTAGCTAATGTTGATCATTTAAACTCATCGACGATGAACACTGTGTTTGAAAAAGTTGAATCAATTGCAAAAGCTGTAGGTCAAAAAGGATCTGAAGTTATCAAAGATGCTGATCTTGAGGTTCGTTTTCATGAAATTAAAGAGCATACGGAAGACTTCATCCGTCGAAAGCCCATTGAATCCGTCGCCATTGGTTTACTGGTAGGTATTGTTCTGGGACGAATGTTAACTCGTAAATAAGGGAGTGTTGTGAGTAAAACCTCTGAACAAGATCCAGATCCGGTACAAGATGCTGTAAAACGTTTACCCAGCGAGTTACGGTTAATCCTGGAAAAACGTTTAGAATTGTTGGCACTGGATGTAGGCGAAGGGGTATCATTAATGTTCTCCAAGCTTTTTTTTGCCATATTAGGGGTGCTTTTTTTGGGATTGGCAGTGTTACTTGGAATGTTTAGTCTTGCCTTATACCTCTCTGCAGTGTTGGATAACGAAGCACTAGGTTACTTATTGACGTCAATTCCCCTATTGTTCCTAGGTATACTTCTGGTATTTAAGCGACCTAAATTACTGTATATTGCCATCCAAAATCGAATTCTAAAACAGTTTGTGGATTTATTATCCAAAAAAAACACGCAATAGAATGGATAAGCAACCCGAAAAAGGTCAAAAGACCCTTACTGATATTCAGCGACGCCGAGAACAATTGAAAGCAGAACTTGCTCAGATTGAGCAAAATTTGGAAGGCAATATTGATGAAATCAAAAGTGGTATTCAGCAGAAAACTAATCCCAAACACTGGATCAGAAAACATCCTTTCGCATCGGTAGGCATTGCTGTTGCCATAGGCTTGTTGATCGGTACTTCCCGAAAAGCAAAATCTACTACTCAAGGAGATAATCGATCCTCAAATGGTTTTGCTTCGGAGTTGAAACGTGTTGCGCTATCCAGAGGTATTAATGCTGCCGTTACGGGGTTGGAAAATTATTTAGCTCAACGAATGAGCGCAAGTCAAGAGGATTCTAATTCGTAGCTTCATACAGCAAGCTTTTATCATCTTTTTGCAAACCTTTACCGGTTTACAGCGTATAAATCAATTCAAGGCTGATTCTTTATTGCCTATCTTGGGAAACTGAACAATGAATGTGAGGTTTATTGTTTTTTGCTGTAACTATTTCATTTAACTCTCGTCTAAGTAGTCAAGTCGATATGAACCATATACTATCCCGTATGTCAAGAATCTGTTTCTTGTTATTGTTTTTTAGTGTCGCCGTAACAGGTGTCACCCAAGCACAGGTAAGTCAAAAAATTACGCTTGAAGATGCTATAAAAATTGCTCTTCAAAATAATTTTCAGATCAAAAGAGTTCAGAATTCTATCGAACAAGCTGAGGTTGATGTAAAAAATGCCTTCGCTCAGTTTTCCCCAAGTTTGAATGCTAATCTGGGTTTCAACAGATCCTCTGGTCAACAGTTTGATCAGGTAACATTAACCTATGGTAATATTATGACACAAAATGCCAGCGGTTCAGTAGGGGGTAATGTTACAATTTTTTCTGGATTACGTAATATTTACAATGTTCGTTCAAGTCAGTTAGGGCTTGTTTCTGCGAAAGAGAATGAAAGAAGAGTTCGCCAGACAATTATTTTTAACGTCGCGACAGCATATTTACAGGTTGTTTTGGATAAAGAACTCATCCAAATTGCCGAGCAAAATCTTGAATCAAGTCGCACACAGTTAGATCAAATACGTGCTCAAGTAGAGGTAGGCGCACGACCACTAGTTGATCAGTACAATCAGGAATCGGTACTGGCAAATGCGGAGCTTGTCTTGTTACAGCGTAAAAATGCTGCAGATAACAACCAATTGCGTCTGATACGCCAACTTCAGATAGATCCATTGGCGACCTATACTTTTGTAACCCCTGTGCTGAATGAAGATCTTGTTGATGTAGAGGAATTGAGCTTAAGGGCAATGATTGATAAAGCGATGGTTAATCGAAGCGATATTTTGGCTCAGGATGCCCAAATCAAGGTCTCCTATTATAATCTAAAGACCGCTGAAGGAAGTCGTTTACCAACCATATCAGCCAGTGGAAGTATCCGTACTTCGTACTCTGATCGTCAGAGAAATCCTATTACACGTGACAAAGAAAAATTTTCAACCCAATTTTTTGATGTAAACGTTGGTAACAGCTTGGGATTGAATTTACAGATACCTCTATTTACACGCCTTGGAAACTGGAGATCTGTTCAGATTGGAAGAATCTCATATAAGAATGCTCAACTTGATCGTGAAAATTTAGAGTATACCGTGATCCAGGAGGTTGCTCAGGCTTTTACAGATTATGTCGGATACTCTAAGGAATTGGAGACAACTGAAAAGGCCTTGCTTGCCGCCGAAAGAGCTTTTCAAACCGAACAAGAACGTTACAATGTTGGAGCAAGTACATTGATTGAGCTCACGCGCGCCAATAGTGATTTTGTTCAAGCACAATCAAGTCGCATTCAGTCGCTGTACCGGTTCATTTTTCAGGAACAACTTATCAAATACTATCAGGGTGAAATCAATGAGCAACTATCAATCGACGCATTGAAATAGTTCACCACATCAATAAACCTCACAGATCATCATGGCGAAACACAAATCAACCAAATTCTGGTACACCCTTGGGGCAATATTTATTCTCATCATAGTAACAGGAATCGTGCTGCGATTTATGGGAATAATTGGAGGAGAGCCTAAAGGTAAAGAAGTTGAAACGGCCAATGTAGCGTTGAAAACCATCACTCAGGTTGTTTCGGCATCGGGTCGAATCAATCCAGAAACTGAGGTTATCATCTCTCCTGACGTATCAGGAGAAATTATTGAGCTTCGCGTTAAAGAAGGTCAAAATGTTAAGCGCGGTGATCTTTTGGTTCGAATAAAACCTGAGCTCTATCAGGCTCAGATCGATCAGTTAAATGCTACTTTGCTATCACAAAAGGCTCGCTATGAGCAAAATAAGGCCAGTTATGAACAGGCTCGATTCAATTTCGAGCGTCAAAAGCAGCTTTTTGAACGAAAGTTAATATCAGAAGTGGAATATTTACAGTCAGAAACAAATTTCAAATCTGAGGAAGCGAGTTTAAAAGCTGCTGATTTTCAAATCCAAAATGCAGAAGCAGCACTCAGAAAAGCTGAAGAAGAACTTCAACAGACCATCATACGTGCTCCAATGGATGGAACGATAAGCAAGTTAAATGTTGAATTGGGTGAGCGCGTCGTAGGTAACATGCAGATGTCAGGTACCGAAATCATGCGTATCGCCCGACTCGAACAAATGGAAGTTGAAGTTAAAGTCAATGAAAGTGACATTGTAAATGTGAATCTTTCTGATTCTGTTAACATCGGAGTAGATGCGTATCCAAATCGCACGTTCAAGGGACTTGTAACAGAAATTGCTAACTCAGCTAACATCACGGGTGTTTCCAGTACGGAGCAGGTTACCGATTACACGGTAAAGATTCGTATCACCACGCTACATAATGTTAGTCAGTCAAACAGGGAAGAGATAAGCAGAGAAGATGGCGGCGAGTTAGCCGTTCTCGAGCCAACTCCAACGTTCAAGCCCGGAATGTCAGCGTCCGTTGATATAATGACTAAAACAGTAGAAAATGTCATCTCTGTTCCTATCCAGGCTGTAACAGTACGTGACATGAATCTGATGAAATCAGATTCAACGAGGAATGAAAAAAAACCCTCCGAAAATGAAATCGAAAAAGAGGATCTTAAAAAGATTGTGTTTCTCGTGAAAGAGGGTAAAGTATACGCTAATGAAGTATCTACTGGGATTAGTGATGAAACACACATCCATATTTTGAACGGTCTTGAAGTAGGTCAAGAAATCGTAACAGGCCCTTATAGATTGGTCTCCCGTGAATTGAAAAATAACGACAAGGTTACCGTTAAAAACAATCGTATTAATGCTGTAGCTCAGAAATAATGATGAATGCGGAGCCTATCATAAAACTGACGGAAATAAAAAAAATATATCAGATGGGCTCTCAGGAGGTCCGAGCTCTGAATGGAGTATCTCTGAATATTTATGAAAATGAATACGTAGCCATCATGGGTCCATCAGGCTCAGGCAAGTCAACCATGATGAATGTG
>CAZXGO010000016.1:14327-15596 GCA_964640035.1 uncultured Chitinophagales bacterium | reverse complement strand
TTGTTTCGATACTCCTACTTCCGGCGAGTACATCTTAAATGGTAATCATGTGAGTGAAATGACCGATGATGAATTAGCTACTGTACGCAATAAGGAAATAGGATTCGTTTTTCAAACCTTCAACTTATTACCACGGTCAAATTGTCTTGCAAATGTTGAGTTACCCCTGATCTATGCTGGAATAAAAACGGCAGAACGCAGGCAAATGGCCACAGATGCTTTGGAACGTGTAGGACTCGGTGATCGAATGGACCATAAACCAAATGAACTTTCTGGTGGTCAACGCCAACGTGTTGCGATAGCGCGAGCACTTGTGAACAAACCCTCTATTTTGTTGGCTGATGAACCTACAGGAAATTTGGATAGTAAGACAGGTATTGAAATCATGAGTTTGTTTGATGAACTTTACAAACAAGGTAATACCATCATTGTGGTTACCCACGAAGAAGATATTGCCGCTCATGCTCGACGTATCATCCGACTCAGAGATGGCTTACTTGAAAGTGATACTCGCGTCGAGCATCCAACCTTGGCATAATCAAACCTGATGGAAACCATACGTGTTGAAACGCTTGGTCGTCTCACCAAAATTATCCTCAATCGCCCCGACAAAAGAAATGCATTAAATGCACAGATGGTATCTGAACTAACGCTAGAGTTTCAGAGATTATCTAAGTCAGCATCTTCAAAAGTGATTATGCTTACAGGAGAGGGTAGCGCATTTTGTGCTGGAGCTGACTTAGAGTCTCTCAAGCAGTTTCAAGAGGCTGATCACGACCAAAATCTTCAGGATTCAGAAAATCTGGCGGCTTTATTTTTGGCTATGTACGAGTATCCTGGTTTACTCTTTGGCGCTATCAACGGGCATGCTCTGGCCGGAGGATGTGGCTTGGTAACCTTATGTGATATTGCCATAGCAAATGAAAAAGCCCAATTTGGCTACACAGAAACGCGTATTGGGTTTGTTCCAGCAATAGTTACGCGATATTTGTTGGATAAAATCAGTCTTTCCCATGCCCAACGTCTCTTGCTCAGTGCACAAATAATTGACGCAAAGGAAGCAAACATGATCGGTTTAGTACATGAAGTTGCTTCTGTCGATTCATATGAGGAACGAGTCAATTGGTGGGTAGACCATTTAATGCATGAATTGAGCATGGAAGCCCTAGTGACTACCAAAAAACTCGTTCGAATGACGCAAAGTGTGGATCGCGCTACCGCGCATCAATATGCCATACGTTTAAACGCCGCTGCGCGCTTGTCGAACGA
>CAZXGO010000016.1:10290-14317 GCA_964640035.1 uncultured Chitinophagales bacterium | reverse complement strand
TCGTACAGGTATTCAAGCCTTTTTAACTAAAGAAAAGCTTCGCTGGAATTGAAACGACCACGAAATCTGTGGTGTTTCATTTTGCATGAAATATTCTAGTACTGTATACGATTTTATCGTTGTCGGATCAGGTATGGGAGGCCTAACCACTGCCGCACTTCTTGCCCAGGATGGCCATCGGGTGTTGGTTTTGGAGGCTGCGCATGTGGCAGGTGGATGCTCCTCATCATTTAAGCGTCAAGGTTTTGTTTTCGAGAGCGGTGCAACTACACTGACTGGGTTCGATGAAAACCAGCCCTTACGGCATTTTGAACAACTTACAGGCTTGAAGATACCCAGAACGCGATTGGATCCAGGTATGACGGTGTGGATGCATGGAAAACCCATCCATAAATTTGAAGATCGTTATCGCTGGATAGACGAATCCATTCGTTTTTTTGGGGAGGAAGCTGCCCAAAACACGTTTTGGAAACTTGCGCTTCAAACCTCCGACTTGGTGTGGAAAGCCTCTCAAAATAATCCATTTTTTCCCCCATCACGTCTGGATGAATGGATATCACTAGCTATGAACAACTCCCCACTAGATGCTAAAATCTTACCATATGCTGGAATTAGTACCCTAGAAGTAGTAAAAAGAATTGGCATTCAAAACCCTGAATTCATCCGTTTTATCGATGAACAATTGTTGATTACTGCTCAATCATCGTCTGAGGATACTCCATTTCTATTCGCTGCTCCGGCGTTATGCTACACTAATTATGCCAATTACTATGTGCCTGGTGGTTTAATTGAAATGGCTGAATTGATACAGGGTTTTATTATTCAAAAGGGGGGCGTTTTCTTAAACCATCGAAAAGTAGTTCGAATAGAACAACTTCCAAACGCATGGTTCGAAGTAGAAACAGCCAAAGGCGAGCGTTTTAGGGCGAATCAGGTGATTAGTAATGTTCCAATATGGAATATGGCTGAAGTAACTCAGGGTTGGATAAAAGATGAATTCGAGCACATTAGTAAACACTATGATCGTGCTTGGGGTGCATATACTATGAATATAGCCACCACAGACACCTATGACCCAAAACTAAGCTTACATCATCAGATCCATGTTGATCTGGAAGAGGGTCTGCCTCATACTGGTTCACGATCTATATTTGTTTCACTATCGGATCCCAACGATCGCAAACGAACGCCTGAAGGTACCCGTGCGATGAACGTAAGTTGCCACGCCGACCCGGAGTATTGGTTTAACCTCAATGGGGAGTACGAAACCGCGCGTCAAGCTGTAATGGATGCGATTTTGGATCAAATGAGGAAGTATTTACCGGGTTTTGCTCAAGCAACACTTCTTGAGGCTTTTCCTGCAACCCCGGTTACATGGGAAAAATGGATACATCGTAGTAAAGGAAGGGTAGGGGGACTTCCACAGTCTATGGGGCGTTCAATCCTTGATTGGCCTAAATCACAGACACATGCACAGGGTCTATGGTTATGTGGAGATACCGTGTATCCCGGACAAGGAATTCCAGGTGTAACCTTAAGCGGAATCAACGTATATTTAAAGATTAAACGCCATATATCCCGTCAGCGGAGAAATATCTTTGTATAGCGATCATCAATACTCACCCCAATCTCAATTCACTCTCTTTCCACCAGCCATAAAGCACATTCTGATCATTAATGTGATCTTCTTTATTGGTGCGATGACGCCAGGTGTAGATTCATTCCTGTCTAATTTAGCCCTTTACCCACTGTTTTCCGGGATGTTTATGCCCTTTCAGCTGGTAAGCTACATGTTTTTACATGCTAATTTTAGCCACATTTTCTTTAACCTATTTGCCCTTTGGATGTTTGGTCAAGCCATTGAGCATGCCTGGGGAACCCGCCGCTTTGCAATTTATTATTTCGTTACCGGTATCGGTGCCGGTTTGTTACAATTATTGGTCGGAGTACTTGGATTAAGCTATGCTCCTGTAGTTGGGGCTTCGGGTGCGGTATATGGAATACTGTTAGCCTTTGGTATGATGTATCCGAATAACTATATCATGCTTCTAATACCACCCATTCCTATCAAAGCAAAGTATTTTGTACTAATTTTCGGAGCACTTGAGCTAATTAGCGGGATAACAAATCTAAACTCTGGAATTGCCCACTTTGCTCACCTTGGGGGAATGGTTTTTGGATACTTTTTGATCCGCTTCTGGGGTACCCGTAGTTATTCGTAAGGATATTAATATGAGTATGTATGGTCAAGAAACAATGACAAGTGCTCTTAAAAGAGCCTTCATGCTGCTTCCCATAGCTATACGTACAATCATTGCAACAACTGTAATCGCCTATTTAATTCAAGTTTTTCTGCCGGTTTTTGGTGTTAATGAGCGATTCATCGTCGAAACCTTTGGGTTTTTGCCGACTGTTGAAGGCACGTTCTATGAACCCTGGAGACTTATAACCTATTTATTTTTACACGGCAGTTTCTGGCACCTTTTATTCAACATGCTTTGGTTATGGTGGATGGGGCAAATTGTCGAACATACTCTTGGTCCCAGGGTTTTCATAGTGCTCTATTTTGGTGCTGGAATTGGCGGTGCACTCATTAATTTGGCCTTGACTCCCATCTGGGTTGGAAATTTGACCATTGGCGCTTCGGGTGCAGTGTTTGGAGTAATGGTTGCTTTTGCTATGCTTTACCCAACAACACCGATTATGCTATTTTTGCTACCACCCATTGAAGCAAGATTTGTTGTTGCAGGACTCATTGCTATCGATTTAATCATGCAAACGTCGGGTTCTGGTGGAAATACGGCACGTCTTGTGCACCTTGGCGGTGCTGCTATGGGATGGATCCTATTAAAAGGATACTATAATGGATATAATTATGATCGATGGTTATTGTCCCTTTATGTTTTGTTTAAAAAGAAAAAAAACAGGGATAAAATCCACAATAAATCAATGCGATCAGTTAGTGATGCTGTTGTAATTGAAGAGTTTAGTCAATCTGAGTTAGATTCAATTTTAGATAAAATATCTAAGTCTGGTTATGACGCTCTTAGTGCATCAGAGAAGAAAAAACTCTTTGAGCTTAGTAAACGGAACCCTTGAGCATTCAACCCTGTCTTCGAAAAAAACTTCTATATGCATCCAATTAATCGGAAAATAACCACTCAAGTAAAGGTCGGTAATGTATTGGTTGGTGGTGGTGCCCCAATTGTCATCCAAAGTATGACAAATACGGATACAGCTGATATCAAAGAAACTGTAGATCAAATCCTACAACTACACGATGCGGGTTCCGAAGTTGTTCGCATAACAGTAAACAATAAAGACGCTGCTCAAGCTGTACCTTATATTGTAGAGCAAGTTGACAAACGGGGTGCAGAAGTGCCAATTGTGGGCGATTTTCACTACAATGGACACATTCTTCTTACTCAATTCCCAGACTGTGCAAAGGCTCTTTCAAAATATCGTATCAACCCTGGCAACACGGGTACCAAAGCAAGGGATGAGAATTTTTGTACGATTGTAGAACAGGCAATTAAGTATGACAAACCTGTTCGTATAGGAGTTAATTGGGGATCACTGGATCAGCAATTACTAGCTGATAAAATGGACGCTAATAGCAGATTATCAGAACCTAAATCTGCAAAAGATGTAATGATCGATACGATGCTCGAGAGTGCTACGCGCTCAGCAGCTTTAGCTGAAGAAGTTGGCCTAGCTTCCAATAAAATCATCATCAGCTGCAAAATTAGTGGCGTGCAAGATCTTATAACTGTCTACACACGCTTATCCGAAATGGTCAACTATCCTCTTCATCTAGGATTGACGGAAGCTGGTATGGGAATGAAAGGAATCGTTGCCAGTTCAGCGGCTCTATCTGTATTACTTCAACGAGGAATAGGAGATACCATTCGCGTATCACTTACACCACAACCAGGAGGTGATCGCGCAGAAGAGGTAAGAGTATGCCAGCAAATTCTTCAAAGCCTCGAAATTCGCAGCTTTACCCCACAAGTTACCGCTTGCCCTG
>CAZXGO010000016.1:0-10280 GCA_964640035.1 uncultured Chitinophagales bacterium | reverse complement strand
TCAAACCTACTTGAGAGATAGCATGCCTATCTGGCGTAAAGCTTATCCGGGGGTTGAAGATCTACATGTAGCTGTTATGGGTTGTGTTGTGAACGGTCCCGGCGAATCAAAAGCTGCCCATATTGGGATTTCATTACCTGGAACATTTGAAGAGCCTAAGGCACCAGTCTACATCGATGGTGAACATGCACTCACTCTTCAGGGTGATCACATTGGGCGCGATTTTAAGAAAATGTTAGATGACTACATCGTAAAGAATTACGGATCCAAACATTAACCCAGTACAGTGTTTTCATTTTCTAGTATAGTAGACTAAAACAAAAGCTCCGAACCCAAATATCATATGAGGAAGGAATGCAGCCCAAAAGGGAGAAACAACTCCTGCATATCCCAGCGGTTCTAATACTTTTAAAAGGGTCAAATAAACGAAACTTACGCTTAGTCCGATTGCAATAGGAACTCCTTGTCCACCTTGTCGCCGAACAAATCCGATCGTAAAACCAATTATGCTTACTATCAAAATTCCAAAAGGGTAAAGAATTCGTCCCCATAGTTGCGTAACAGGGAGTTCAAGTCGACCACTACCGCTACGTTCAATGGAGGATATATAATCGATAGCTTCAGTATAGGTGAGCATCGCAATATCGGAGCTAGATCGAGCTAAATCTCTAGGTTGGATTGTTAAAACGGTATCCAGTTGTGGGAAGAATTGAGCATGAACCTCTACGGAATCAAAGATTTGTCTTTCAGCAGATTCCAGACGCCAAAGATTTAAACTATCGATCCATACAATTCGTTGCGATTCTGTGAATTCACGCAGTCCTGTTGAATCAAATTGATGCAAGCGGAATCGATATCCTGCTTTTTCTACAGGGTCAAAAAAATCCACAGAACTGTGAGCAAAAATGGATTCTTGTCTAAAAATTTGTGTACCCGTATCAAAAGTATTTCTTTTGTTAAGATATTCACGCTCGAAGGCAAAACGTATTCGATTCGCCGGGGGAACAATAAATCCATCAAGTATACTGGTAATTGCCAGACCAGCAAATGCAACTATCATATATGGCATTATCAGTCGGTAAAAAGAGAGTCCTGCTGAACGTAAAGCGGCCATCTCCAATCGGTCAGACATCTGTCCGGCGATAAATAAGGAGGCAATAAAAATGGCTACCGGAAGAACAAGACGAGTTATTTCGGGGATGAAGGGTAGATAATAGCGTTGAACAATGTCAGTTAAGCTTGCGCCTCTATCCGTGAAGTCATCTGTTTTTTCTGAAAAATCAACGACAATGTAAATCATCAGAAGAATCAGAATAAGAATCACTACAAATGCAGTTACTCTGGCAATTACATAGGTATCGTATCTCTTTAACATCAAGCCCCTTTCTTAAAAGAAAAGTAGAAATAGCGATCACTAAAAACTTTAATCATGAGAAGTAGAGCAACGAGCCCAAGAATGATGTTTCCACCCCACATTCCCAACCAGCTTGGTAACACTAGTCGGTCAGCCCATTTCTCACCTTGGATGATACTAATCCAGTACACCGTTGATATAATGGTACTCATGATCGCTGCATACCCTAGATTACCGCGCTTAGAAATCAGACCAATTCCAGCTCCACAAAAGAAAAAAAGAATACAAACAAATGGAACAGCAAATTTCTTGTAAATTTCGACGGTATACTCAGCGATTCGCTCATTTCTCCACCGAATGTTAAGTTCAAGATTCTCAAAATCCAGTTGAGATGATCTCAAACTTTGAATTGTTGACCTCATTGCATTTAAACGTTCAAATGGATCAATGTCGGTATTACGTAGGATGAAAAACGGAGTATTTGATAGGTTTTTATCAATATAATCGGGTACTTGAATTACCGTTAAATCATCCATCGTTGATTCAACCTGAAGTTCATTGGAATCAGCTTTTAGTAAGGTGTTGATTTGGAAGTTCTCTTTTCTTGTAAATGCTGAACGCTGAAGTTGGATGTCTTTATTTAGGGAGTCAATAACTGCATTGAGCTCCCGTCTATTCATAGAACGATCATTTTTAGATTCTTCTGGAGTGCCCTGAGATGGATTGATATTCGATATATCAAATCGTATGCTGTACGATTTAAATTGTGATTGCTCTAAAAAACGATCGGCATCTGTTTGTGGCAGCCATCGAGTGACATTTCCACCGTATAGTTTGAGGTGTAAGGTTTGAAGATCAGGTTCAGTTTTGAGATGGGCTTTGTCAGCTCTGAAGACGGCTCTTCCTGAATGTCCTTGATCCCTATATAGTGTTACCTGATACATGGTATCTGTACTAGTATCGATAGAGCGTGCCAGAAAAGTATACCCGTCAATACCACTGTAAAAAACTCCTGGTTGCAGGTCAAATGCTGGACGAATTAATCGAATTTCGGTCCATAGTCGTTTTGCATCCAGATTTGCTTTTGGAAGAATATGATCAGCAAAGTAAATCATACTGCCAAATAGGATCACAGAAACCCAAAACAAGGGAGAAAATACACGCCAAGGATGCACACCTGCAGCACGTAAGGCTGTAAACTCGTTGGTCTCAGATAATTTACCGTATACCAATAAGGATGCCGCTAAAATCGACATCGGTACAGCCAGGACTACCAGAGAGGCAAGATTGCTAAAAATTAGTTCAATGATGGTCCATATCGGTAGATCTTTGCCAACAAGTCTGTCTGTAAAAAGAATGAGAAATTGCATAATAAGGATTGCAATTATCACGCTAAAACAAAACAAAAATGGACCCACAAATCGTTTTATTAGATCTTTTTGAAAAGATGTGGGGGAGATGAACATCAGAAAACGAATGATCTGCACAAGTTTATAGAAAGATTTTCAAACCAAAGATACTAAATTGCAAATTCAGCGTTATTTCTCAGTATAAGTCGAATATACTCACACCAACCATTGATGACCTAAAAGCTTTATCTCGTATATTAGGCATCATAAAACTAAACAAAATTCTGCCTATTGATCACTGTTACTATCAAGGACCGGTGTACCGTACGTTTACAGATTAAGATCTAGATATCAGCTTATTTAGTGCAGTTCGATCGATACATACCGAATTTATCAATATTCGTGATTCTGTTAGGCCTATTGTCTATTCCAGAATATATTCTGGCGCAAGAAACAAAGGCTGAAGATGATAAATCACAGGATAGTGTGTTTGTTCGTGATCCTGAACTGTCATTGTATTTTCAAGGCCGAAAACCCTCCTTAATTAGCGTATTTCACAGGAGATACAATCGCTTAACGAGCATTACTGTTGCAGACGATAAAATTTCTCGCAGTCTTGACTCCCTTAGTATAGCCTACATTCTTAATAGGTCCATTAAAGGTACAGAGGTATTCTACCCCATTCGATACGATTTCCAGACCTATGCCAGGCAATCAAAACAACAATCAATTGATAAAAATTGGTCAAAATTAGTCCAGGAAGCAAATCTCAAAGGAGAGACCCAGCGTGGACTCTTAGATTTTAAGATCAACATCCCAGGTGGGGAAAAGTCTGCATTCACTACCATTTTTGGTAAAAGCGAACTCAATCTTCAGGTTAGAGGTAGCGCTAATATGACCGTTGGGGCTTCGCTCCAACAAACTGACAACCCTAGTTTAACAGAAACGGAGAGAAAACGACTTGATCCTATCTTTAATCAAAATCTGAAACTCAATATCCAGGGAAGTATTGGAGACAAGCTCCTCATTGGTACAGATTGGGACTCAGAAAGGATGTTTGACTTTGAAAACCGTCTAAAGTTAAACTATAAAGGATATGACGATGAGATTATTCAAAGTATAGAATTAGGAAACGTTTCCATGGAAACTGGAAACAGCTTAATCCGCGGTGGATCTGCTCTTTTTGGTGTTAAATCGGAATATAAATTGGGAGCTTTAAGCCTAACTACCGTTATATCACAAAACGAAGGAAAAGGTAATTCGCAGACCATTAAAGGTGGATCAACAGAAGCAACGTTCAGTAAAAAACCAGCAGATTATGAAGATCGGCGACATTTTTTGATCGATTTTTATTCCTACAATAATTATGAAAAAGCACTGTCAAACCCAGTACTTCGTCAACAGCTCTATAATTTTTCACGGATTAATATCTGGGTTTCTAGTTTAAGTGTGACTGAAACGTCACTTCGGGAAGCTATCGCTTTGGTTGATCTTGGAGTGGATGTCAATAATGGACCTCCCTCGCTGCAACGCGATAAAATTAATGACGCGCTGCTAAATCAACTGCGGCAGGGGAATACATCTGACAAAGAATCGATCGCATCACTCCTTGGCTTGAATTCGAATGATATTTTCATTGGTCCGTTTAGACAACTTATCCAAGGGGTAGATTATCAGCTTGATCAAACTTTAGGTATCATCAGTCTACGATCAGCCCTGCAAGATAGACAAGTGTTGGCAGTATCCTTTGAATATACGGATCCAGTGACCGGTCAACGATCCATTATCGGGGATCTAGATCAGGCAGGAGGACGCCTCATCTTAAAAATGATTCGTCAACCACAGGTGATATCAACCGATCGTACATGGGACCTCACCCTTCGAAATACATATTCACTTGACAATTCCAATCTTACACTTGAAGGTTTTGATATGAACCTCTTGTATACAGGAGGTAATAATCCAACTACAAACCTTCCAAGTGTTTCAGCCCCATTATTGCAATTATTAGGTCTAGATAGGGTAGGACCAAACGGTGAACTTGGATCTGATAATAAAGTCGATTTTTCAACAGGTAGTTTAGATCCAACGAATGGTGTCATTCGTTTTCCTTATTTGCAGCCATTTGGTGAGCGTATTCGTAAAATTCTCCAGGATGGTTACAATGGATCAGATAAAGATCAAGTTATCGATCGTTTGGTATTTGCAGATTTATATCGTCAACAACAAGAGAATGCTCGCCAATCTCCCAAAAACAATTTTTATTCCATTGATGGTAAAGTTCAGGGAGGATCTCAAGATAGTTATCAATTAAGCTCGTTTGGTTTGGTCGAAGGATCCGTTAAGGTAATTGTTGGAGGACGTAGATTGACCGAGGGTACCGATTATGTCGTCGACTATGCCTTTGGAAGTGTTACCATAACTAATCGATCGTATCTATCATCAGGCCAGGAAGTCGTCATTGAATATGAAAATAACGAGCTTCTTTCCATTCAAAAGAAATCATTTCTTGGAGTACGAGCACAATATAATTTGTCGGATAACATCAGCCTTGGAGGAACTTGGTTTCGCCTTCGTGAACGTCCAATAACGGATAAAATTCGAATCGGTGAAGAGCCCATAAATAACTCTGTATTTGGATTCGATGCCAAAGCGAATTTTGATGTTCCATGGTTAACCAGGGCAATTGATAAAGTTCCACTTCTGCAGACCAAAACACCATCGAAAATTACCTTCAGTGGTGAATTTGCGAATTTAACTCCAGGTTTGGGTGAAACTATTGCTGTTCGTCGCGAGCGAAAAAGGGGAAATCTATTCACTGATGAAGAAAATGGATTATCCTTTATCGACGATTTTGAGGGTTCTAAGACCAATATCAATATGCTCAATCAGGGTCGCTGGAATCTGGCAGCTGCTCCATTTGCTATTCCGGGTCTGGATGATCTTGACAATAACTCTCTGAATAACGTGTCACAAATGGAACGACAGCGCAGGGCTGATTTGCGCGGTCAATTTTCATGGTACATGATTCCTCAAAATATCAGCGCAATATTGGGTTTGCAACGAGATGGTGATGAGGTTCGTCAAATAGAGGTTACTGAATTATTCGATAGGGATGTTCTAAGCCAGGATCGAATCCTCACTCCTCTTGATGTCTATTTCAACCCTAAAGAAAGGGGACCCTATAATTATAATTTTGACATAGATAATATTATTACGAATAGTCCTGAAAAAATGTGGGGTGGTATGACAGCAACCATTTTCTCAGGTCAACAAGATTTTAGTATTAACAATATTGAATTTCTTGAGTTTTGGGTGCAACCAGTACTTCCTGGAGGAGGCGCACGACCTGGCGATGCACTTGATTACAATGGTAAACTCTATATCGACATCGGTACTATTTCCGAGGATATCGTTCCAAACTTCAGACTCAATACGGAAGACGGTCTTGCAGATAATGCCAACCTGATAGTACCTGATTTAGCTGGATCAAATGGCACATCCCGATCTTATGTCTTAAGTAGTTCTATTCGTTATGACGGAGAGTTTTCAACAGTCAATCAAGAGCGTGAAGATATCGGATTAGATGGTGCCTCAAGTAACACCGATCAACCATTTAAGGAGCAGACTCTTTTTGCTGATTTCATACAGCACATGTCGACAGTTTATGCGAATCAACCAGAGAAATTGAATAAAATTCTCGCCGACCCATCGAATGATGACTATGTCTATTATGCTGACGACCGCATAAAGGGTAGGTTAAGCCGCATGCAGGAATATTTTCTTCGTTTTAACGGTTATTTTGAAGGAAATACTCCGCGTGCTTCTGGTTCAACAGCTGGAAATACCAATCGACCCGACAGTGAAAGTTTGATTGTTCCTGGTCAGGTTAACCTGGATGACAATTATTATCAATATGAAATCCCATGGAATCCAGGTGATCCTTCCAGCCTAAGTATCGGTAAAAGTTTTATCGTTGATAGTGTTAGTGTAAACGATCGTTTAAAATGGTATCAAGTTCGGGTCCCACTACGCGAATTCAAGCGTAAGGTTGGAAATATTAATAGTTTTCAACAAATATCGTATATCCGTCTGTGGATGTCCGGTTATAGAGAGCCACTTACCATGAGATTTGCCACACTTGAATTTGTAGGCTCTCAATGGAGAAAAGCGGAGGAAGTAGGTAATCAGGCAGCATCCACCGATTTTAAAGTTCAGACTATCAATTCAGAAGAAAACTCCAATCGTCGCCCCATCCCTTATCGAGTCCCAAGAGGTACAGTAAGACCCATTATTCGTTCACCTCAGGGGGATTTGGAGGGTAATGAGCAATCACTAGTTATGAGTGTCAATGATTTGAGACAGGGTGACCTTCGAATGATTCGTAGAAACTACACCCAAGGTTTGAATCTCATCAATTACTCTAACCTTCGCATGTTTGTACACGGTGAAGGGTATACAAACCGTGGTGATGCAGAGCTTATCATTCGCTTGGGTCGTGATTTGGAGAATGATTACTACGAATATCGTCAACCCATCACACCATCTGATCCAAGATCAGATTTATTTTCTGAGAGCGTCCTAGAGTCACGAGATCAGGAGATTCTCGATCAGGTCGCTAATGAAATTTGGAAATACGCTGAAAATAGTGTCAATATCGAGTTGAGTATCTTTAATCAGATCAAGCAACTCAGAACACTTCAAAATGCTCCCTTCAACACAAGCTTTTTTGACAGTGTTCTCATTCAAAATGCAGTACCTGGAGCTATTGTTGGTATAAAGGGTAATCCATCTCTTGAAAAAATCACAGAAATAGGGATTGGTATCTCGAATCCATTAGATCTGCAACTTGTGGATGGTATTATGGATTCTCCACGTGGGGTTCCATCACTGGATGCTCAGGTTTGGGTTAATGAAATGAGAGTGTCTGGTTTTACCGATGATGGTGGGTGGGCTGCAAAAGCAACTTCTTCCATTATTATGGCTGATTTTGCCACAATCAACGGAAATATTCTCCGCAGTACAGATGGATTTGGAGCTTTAGATTCAAAATTAGGCGAGCGTGACTATTCTGATCAGACGGATTATGATGTAAGTACAACAATCAACTTGCACAAATTGATACCCGATCGATATGGATTTAGTTTTCCTCTTCTATTGTCTGCTCGTCAAAGTACATCCACTCCACGTTTCTTACCCACAGAAGGTGATGTTCGATTGAGCGATTTCAAGAGTGCAATTTCAAACAATCCTGATTTAACTGCTGACGAAAAGAAATTGGCAATAGATCAAAAAATCATTGAAAGCCAAACCTATAGCGAGAACTATTCAATAAATCTGAGCAGTATTTCCAAGCAGTATTCTAACTCTGCTGTAGGTCGATTGCTTTTGGATAACACGCGTCTTAATTACGTCTACAACACTGGTAATAGTAGAGACCCACAAAATCAGTTCGTCGATAACTGGAATTATGCTACGGGTATAGATTATAACCTAAATGTTCGAAATGTTCGATTATTTAGACCATTCTTTTTCTTAGATGAGGTGCCCGTATTGAATTCCATTTCGGGTCTGCGACTTGGATATATGCCTAATAGTTTGAATGCCTCAGCAGGATTAAAGCGTGGGTATGAAGAGCGTCAACGAAGAGCATTTAGTGATGAAATTATTCCGATTCAGCTCACGCATACATTTACCTACGATTCTAAATTTGCATTGAGTTATAATTTGACTCCTTCAATACCCATTACGTTTAACACAACCTCAGATCTGGGTTTAAACAGAATAGGGCAAACCAAACGAACGGATGATACAACACTCTTCGATTTGCGCCCTACGTTAGATGTGATGAGAGATGTATTTACTCAAAAAGCCTTCCCTAGACGCAATAATTATAATGAGCAGTACACAGCTAGTTGGCGCCCAAATGTACAACGAGCTAAGTATTTGGACTGGATAAACACAACAACCTCCTATAGAGGCGGCTTTTTATGGACAAACAGCCCGGAAGGATCAGGTTTAGGAGCTAGATTAAGTAATACCCTGTCTATCGATCAAACTACCTCATTACAAATGAAGCGACTGCTTGAAAAGTTTTCGTTCTACACGAATATGGTTAAAGATGATCTTGCCTATACAACAGAGCGAACTCAATCGATAGCGAAGAAAAAAGCAGATCGGGAAAAACGTAAACAAGAGGAATCAGCTGAAAAAGAGAAAAAAAGAGCAGATGATCTGAAACGAAAGAAAGATTACGAGGCTGCATTAGCTGAGTGGAAGGAGCTAGAAAAAGCTGCGCTAACAGACACCAGTATTGTTCTACCACCTCGACCTGAACTAGCAGTGGCAAAGGTAACACCTTTACCAGAAGTGGCTAAAACAGCAGTACCTGATTCTTTGCAAGAATCTAAAACGGTATTGCCTCCACCATCATTAAAAGAACAGATTGGTGTGGTGACGCCTACGTTGAGCAAAGAAACTCTTGATGAACCTAAAGAAGCATCCATGCTTCAAAAAAGCTTTGCTCAACTAGGTAGACGAGTTTTTCTGGGCATTTTTAGTATGGAGAACCTCGATTTTACCTATAAGCATGGTACAGGATCAGATCAAAGTGGATACCGAGGGGGCTCTCAGCTCTGGGAATCATTTGCTAATGATCTGGATTCAAAGTTCTCTCCGCAACTTGGGTATCGCCTTGGTTTTGATCGACAAATCCCAGTTTCTCAATTAATCTCAAATACTCAAATAGAAAACCAGGCGATTACTTTATCAGGGAGTCAAAATTTTAAAGATGATTTCATCTTTAAAACGAAAGTTAATCCACTGAAAAATCTAAACGTCGATCTAGATTGGGCTGCAAATTGGGATGAAAAGCAATCTATAAACACAACCATTCAACCAGATCAAAGTTTGAACAGTATTCTTAATACAAGTGGAAATGTTGGTTCTTCGGTTTGGGTTTTTGGACCGGGCTTATTGCAGATGTTCAGATCTCAGTTACAGGCGGCTTTTGATGATATTAATGCAACATCAGAGCAGAATCTTGCTGATCGGATACTCGCGGATCAAAATAATGATGGTCGATCATTGCTGAATCCCAACACTCTCCGCGAAGATTTTGTGAAAGCCTATTTACGTGGTGGGAATAAGGTTATTGGAAAAAGGGGATTAAGTCCCTTCCCATTACCAAGTTGGAATGTTGCCCTTGGTGGACTGGAATCAAAAATTCCTTTTGCAGATCGGATTGTTTCTCGTATCAGTATAATTCATTCCTATCGAGGAACATACTCCTTGGGTTGGTTCTATCAGCCCAACGCTGATACACTACGTGGTGTGGTTGGGGTCTATAATCTTTTATCTCAGTTACCTCAATACAAACCTGAGCAGATTAACATCGAGAAGCGTTTTGCTCCACTTATTGGTCTTAGCTTAACCTGGAAAAACGGTATATCCTCAAATGTTACCTACGAAACAAGTAATCTGGTGAGCTTAAACCTGGATAATTCCCAGGTAATTGAACGAAGCTCTAAGACTATTAAAATTTCTTCAAATTTTCAGAAGCGCGGGTTCAAGATTCC
>CAZXGO010000015.1:24154-31474 GCA_964640035.1 uncultured Chitinophagales bacterium | reverse complement strand
GTATAAACCATATTTTTGTTCATTTTTTTATTCAGAATGCTCACTTTGGACAATAGATAAACTTTGTCTGTATCCAGATTTTTTTCATCAATAACTCTGGAATTTGCCAGAATTGTTTCTAGTTCAGCTATTCGCTTTTCAAGATGTGATTGTGCTTCTTTAGCAGCCTCGTATTCAGCATTTTCGCTTAAATCACCATGAGATCTAGCTTCGGCAATTTGTTGAGCAATTTCGCGCCGTCCATTAATAGTTAGATCTCTAAGCTCAGCTTTGAGCTTGTCGAATCCTTCTTGACTTAAGTAATTAATTTTCACGACCTGAATCCATTGGATGATTGAATAAATAAGACCCTGCTTCATCAGGATCTTTGGACACAAATGAAGCAGGGTTTAATTGGGGTTTGAGCCCCTAAAACGTATGTTATGATAAAATAAGGTATTCTGATAATTTTATAGTACTAAATCGACCCAAAAACCACCCTACTTTGAAATTCCAAAAACTACATCCATCAGAGATTAGTGAACTACATATAAAACGAACTAGTCCGTTGAGGCAAACAAAACTTATGGTGTGTTTACATAACATTAGAAGTATGCATAATGTTGGATCAACATTTCGTAGTGCCGATGCTTTTGGAGTCGAAAAAGTGTTCCTAACCGGCTATACACCATCACCCCCTCGTATTGAAATTTCTAAAACTGCGTTGGGCTCGGATGAATGGGTGCCATGGGAATATGAAAGAGATGGTTTAGAGTTACTTTTGCGTTACAAAAAAGCTAACTGGGCTGTAATTGGCATAGAACAAACGCAAACATCAAAAAGTATTTCTACCGATTTTGATATAAATAGAAACTCTATTTTTGTATTTGGTAATGAAGTACTAGGTTTGGATGATGAGATTTTGGAAATATGCGATGATGTTTTCGAAATCCCACAATATGGACAGAAACATTCCTTAAATGTGTCGGTAAGTGTTGGAATATGCCTTTATGCTGCTCATCAAGCCGCTTTGGCAGCAGGTTTTAGAAGCCAGAAATAGCATCGTATATTTAGGCACCATCCTAGACCTTCTAACTATATGAGCAAACGTTACCTAGTTACAGCTGCACTTCCATATGCTAATGGCCCCCTTCATATAGGTCATTTGGCAGGGGCATATTTACCAGCCGATTTTTATGTTCGATATAAACGACAAAATAAGGCGGATATCGTTTTTGTATGTGGGTCTGATGAACATGGTGTACCCATTACGATAGCAGCTGACAAGGAAAACATCACACCTCAGGATGTAGTTGATCGTTTTCATCCTCTCCTGAAGGGGAGTTTTGAAAAATTGTCGATCGAATTTGATTATTACGGTAGAACAAGCTCGGAAGTTCATAAAAAAACATCACAAGAGTTCTTCTTAAAACTTCAAGAAAAAAACATTTTCAAAAAGAAGAAGGAAAAGCAATTATTCGATCCAGCCGCTCAAATGTTCCTTCCGGATCGGTATGTAAAAGGAACCTGTCCTGTTTGTAGTAATCCTGAAGCATATGGTGACCAATGTGAGAAATGTGGAACCTCACTATCACCCTCTGAGCTTATTAATCCCCACAGTGCACTTACTGGTGGAGAGGCTGAATGGCGTGAAACGGAGCATTGGTTTATCCCCCTTGGCGACTCGCAGCCGTGGCTCGAAAAGTGGTTAGAGCATAAAAGCTATTGGAAATCGAATGTTCTTGGCCAATGTAAGAGCTGGCTACAGGCTGGCTTAGGAGACCGTGCCGTAACGCGTGATTTATCATGGGGTGTACCCGTACCGCTGCCGAACGCTGAAGGGAAAGTACTCTATGTTTGGTTTGATGCCCCAATTGGATATATATCTGCTACAAAAGAGTGGGCTATTCAACAGGGTAATCCTGAGTTGTGGAAAACGTATTGGTGTGACAAGGATACCGAATTAATTCACTTCATTGGCAAAGACAACATTGTCTTTCACTGTATCATGTTCCCGGCAATGCTTCACTCGCATGGTGATTTTGTTTTACCTCAGAATGTTCCAGCAAATGAATTCTTGAATTTAGAGGGCAATAAACTTTCAACATCAAGAGGTTGGGCTGTTTGGGCAGATGAATTTTTGGAGTATTTCGAGCCTGATCAGTTGCGATATGTGATGGGATCAATCATGCCTGAAAATAAAGATGCCGACTTCTCATGGAAAGATTTCCAACAACGTGTAAATGGTGAGTTGGCGGATATTTTAGGTAATTTCATCTTTAGAACAACTTCGTTTACGGTAAGATATTTTGATGGTAAGACACCGGCAGTAGACACGTTAAGTGAACTATCGAAACAAACACTGGCATCAATTCTGACTCAGAAAGAAAAAATTTCAGATGCCTACGAGCGATTCAGTTTTAAAGAGGCCATAAGTGAGAGTATGCAGCTAGCTCGGATTGGAAATAAGTATTTCACAGATCGTGAACCATGGAAGACTCGCACTACTGATTCTGCATCCTGTGCAGAAACGCTTCACGTTTCATTGCAACTATGTGCAGCACTTTCTGTTCTGCTTGATCCAATCATGCCTCAAAAAATGAAGGAATTACGAAATCAATTAGGAATCGACTTCAATGATTGGCAAAACGTACATGAGCACATGTTGAAAGCAGGCGATCCTATTGCAGAGGGGGCTATTTTGTTTGCAAAGATTGATGATGAGCGTATTCAGGCAAGAATAGATGTACTACATCAAAAAGCTGCTTCTTTCATTGACAATACATCTTCTGAACATTCAGATGTACCGTTTAAAGAACAATCACCAGAAATTGTTTACGATGATTTTGCCAAGATAGACCTCCGCGTCGGCATCGTTCTTGAAGCTGAGCCCGTAAAAGGCTCTAAAAAGCTCTTGAAATTACTTGTGGATATAGGGTATGAAAAAAGAACGATCTTATCTGGCATCGCTGCACACTACAGTGCTCAAGAGATGATTGGAAAGAAGGTAGTCGTAGTTGCGAATCTAAAACCCAGACCAATGATGGGATTAGAAAGTCATGGAATGATTCTTATGTCTGAAAATCGAGAGGGAAAACTCGTTATTGTTGATACAGATAATGAAGCAGGTAGTACCGTCATGTGACGGTTGAAGGATTTCGTTTGGAATATGACTTTAGTTCATACAAACCAGGTTATACTTGGACACCTATGTATTCCGTGTTCAAGATATATAGTCCAAATGCTGCAAAGGTTGATGTAGAGTTGTGGTCAGCCTTCGACGACAAGGATGGTCTTATTTTCCCACTAAAAAAAAACACCTCCGGCTTTTGGGAAGGTAGAATTCAGGGAAATTGGGGAACGTATTGGTATGCTTACCATGTGATCCCCCCTTCTCCATGTCCACCGACGATGGAACCATATCTTGGGCCAATATCTGATCCGTGGTCAAAACATGTTGGCAATTGGAATACCTATCTCCAGCATTCAAAAACACTTATCGAAACACATGATACCATTCCATTTGATTGGGAGGGTGATCAATATTTAGCCGTTAACGATCCTCGTGATCTTGTCATCTATGAAGCACACCTAAAGGATTTTACTGCCCATCCTTCATCAGGGGTGAAACATCCGGGTACATATAAAGGTTTTATTGAAACGGGAAGAAAAGGGGGAATTCACTATTTAAAGCATCTTGGTATAAATGCTGTTGAGTTTTTACCCCTTCAAAAAGCAGCCCGTTTCGAGCCACCTTACATGGAAACATTACCTTCTGGAATTTCAAATACCTGGAATTACTACGGACACAATCATTGGGGGTACATGACATCCCATTTTTTTGTCCCTGAAACACTATATGTTTCCAATCAAAGTCAAGAACACGGTGCCATAGCCGGATTAACCACAGCTGCTAGAAATGAATTAAAACAGGTTGTTAAAGAACTTCACAAAGAAGGAATCGCGGTGATACTGGATGTGGTGTACAATCACGTATCCGAGTATGACCTAAATCCATTAAAATACTCGTCAAAAGCAGATTTTCTGCGTCTGGATGATCATAACAATTACCTTTCTCAGAGTGGCTGCGGCAATGATTCTAAAACAGAGCATCCCGTGTTTCAGGATCTTATTGTTGAATCAATTTGCTACTGGATACAAGAATTTCATATCGATGGATTTCGGTTTGATTTAGCAAACTTAATTGATTGGGAAACTATCGATCGCATAACGCAGGAGGCAAAAAAACTCAATCCAAACATAGTACTCATTGCTGAACCATGGGGAGGTGGATATAATCCCACTGCATTTAGTAATAGAGGTTGGATTGCCTGGAACGATCAAATTCGAAATGGTGTGAAGGGTTCAGACCCCATTCACAATCGGGGATTTATCTTTGGAGATTGGCAACATGAGACTAACCACAGCTCCATTCAAAATTTTCTAAGAGGAAGCCTTCTTGGATATGCTAATGGACGTTTTGAAACAAGTGAAACGAGCCTCAATTATTTAGAAAGCCATGATGGGAACACTCTTGGTGATTTTATACGACTAGCTCTTCGACCTCATTTAAACACTCAACAAACGGATCGCGAATCCGTCGTCAAATTAAATGCTCAGGAAGAGCGGGTTGCCAGACTTGCAGCTGTTACTCTGATGGTTAGTCAGGGCGTGTGTATGATTCATCAAGGTCAGGAGTTTGCGAGGTCGAAATGGATCTGCAAGGACCCAGTTAATGACCCTCGTTCAGGTTTTCTAGATCATAACAGTTACGAAAAAGATAATTCAACAAATTACATTAACTACGATGACGTAGACCAGAATCGAGACTTATTTGAATACTACCGAGGACTAATCGAAATACGAAAAAATAGCCCAGCACTTCGGAGGTCTATCCCAGAAGCTCTTCATTTTAGTTTAGATAGCGACCCACTGATAATAAGGTTGTTTATTGATGGCACATCGGCAAATGATGGGTTTGATTATCTAATCGGTTTAAATGGAAACAACTTTTTAAGTCACGAGTTGGAATTACCTGAAGGATTTTGGGAAATCATCGTGACTGAGCATATTGCAGACAATAAATCTTTGGCAAAAATTTCGGGAAGAGTTATACTACCCCCTGCCTCTGGATATGTCTTGAGACAGTGGCGCAACTAGTGAGTCCCTAAATTCTCATCCCCCAATCCCAAAAAAGGAGACACCTTGGCTGCTATCGATACTGGAAATGATCGTGGATTATGGAGTTCTAAAATTGGATTTGTACTTGCTGCGGCAGGCTCAGCTGTTGGTTTAGGTAACATTTGGAAATACCCGAGCGTAGTGGCCGAAAATGGTGGTGCTGCTTTCATGTTAGTGTACATTCTCGCTTGTTTTCTTGTGGGTTTCCCAGTTATGATTGCAGAACTTACCATAGGTCGAAAAACCGGAAGGAACCCGGTTGGAGCGTTCAAAGCTTTGGCAGGTGGTAAGAATATATTCGGAATCATAGGAGCCTGGGGTATCATCTGCGGTGTGATGATTCTATCATTTTACCTGGTTGTAGCTGGCTGGACCCTAGGCTATGTTTTTGAGGAGATTGCCTTTTTCGCTGGTTACACGGGTGCCGTTACCGTTCTAAAAGATGTTACTTTAGGATGGAAAAATGCACTGTTTGCACTTCTTTTTCTCGGCTCAACCATTCTCATTGTAAAAGGAGGCGTTAGCGGAGGTATTGAACGTGCCAGCAAAATCATGATGCCTGCACTACTATTGATCATTCTTTCTATGATCGTATATGTTATGTTCCAGGATGGAGCGATGGAGGGCTTAAAAGTTTATTTATACCCTGATTTCAGTAAAATAAGTCCACAGCTTGTTTTTGCTGCTATGGGACAAGCTTTCTTTTCTCTCTCCCTCGGAATGGGTGCGTTAATCACCTATGGTTCATATTTAAGCAAAAAGCAGAATCTACCAGAAGCAGCTGCCTATGTCACATTATCTGACTTAGGTGTTGCTTTTTTTGCAGGATTATTAATCATACCTGCGATGTATGTCGCATCAAATAGTGGTATTCAGATTTTTTCAGATGACGGAAAATTGATAGCAAGTACCCGCTTGGTTTTTGATGTTTTACCCGCCCTGTTTCATAACATGGGTACTGGATTAGGACTCTTTTTTGGGGTTGTATTTTTCATTTTGTTGGGGATGGCTGCCTTAACTTCAACAATTTCACTACTCGAAGTTCCTGTATCATACGTTATCGATGAGTGGGGATTTTCTAGATCCAAAGCCGCGCTAACAGTTGGCGGACTTGTTGCAGTGTTGACAACAATCGTTGCTTACGACATCAATTGGATAGACCGACTCTCACTGATTTTCAACGACATAGGTCTACCTCTAGGTGGCCTAATGATTTGTATCTTCCTAGGTTGGTTCTGGAAAACGGAAAGCGCACTTTTGGAAATTAAAGAAGGATATGAAGGATTAGATTCTTCAAAATTCCGTACCTTATGGCCGATTTTCATAACCTACATTTGTCCGTTACTGATTGCTATTGTTTTTGGATCTACAATCATCAACTTGTTTTAGAAAACCAGAAGGTATATCGGTAACAGGTATCATTTAAATCAGTTTTATGCCAAAAATTACGACAGCAGACATCAAGAACGGTATAACGATCATTCTCGACGGTCAAATTTACCAAGTCATTGAATTTTTACATGTAAAACCTGGAAAAGGTGGCGCTTTTGTTCGTACAAAAGTTAAAGGTGTTGTGAATGGGAAAACCCTGGACAAAACCTTTCGTTCAGGTGAAAGTCTTGAAACTGTTCGTGTTGAACGCCATCCTTATCAATTTTTGTACTCCGATGGCGAGATGCTTCATTTCATGCATCAGGAATCCTATGAGCAAATTATGCTAAACGCAAATAGCATGGATAAAGTTGAATTCATGAAGGAAGGTGAAATTGTAACAGTTGTAATCAATGCAGAAACAAACACTGTTCTTTTCGCAGAGTTACCTGATCATGTAAATCTAACTGTTACTCAAACAGAACCTGGCGTTAAAGGTGATACTGCAAATAACGCAACCAAACCGGCAACGTTGGAGTCGGGCGCAAGCATCAATGTCCCATTATTTATTAATGAAGGTGATATGTTACGTGTAGATACGCGTACAGGTTCATATATAGAGCGCGTAAAGCAATAAATTCAAAAATAGAGGATAGTTATGGATCTAAAACTGATCAAAAACCTTCTAAATATGATCGCTGAAAGCGATGTGAGTGAAGTTTCAATTGAGGAGGGTGAGTTCAAAATCAAAATCAAAAAACACGGCGAGCCACAAAGCTTTTCAATGCC
>CAZXGO010000015.1:17485-24144 GCA_964640035.1 uncultured Chitinophagales bacterium | reverse complement strand
CTGTGGAAGTAACACTACCCACACCGCCATCAAATCCTTCGAATTCGGGTAATATTACCCCATCTTCAGGTTCTTCATCCACAACAATCATCAAATCTCCGATTGTTGGAACCTTCTATAAAGCGCCTTCTCCCGACAGTCCAGCTTTCGTAGAAGTCGGAAAAACGGTTTCAAAAGGTGATGCGCTTTGTATCATTGAAGCGATGAAAATCATGAATGAAATTGAGTCCGAATACTCTGGAAAAATCGTTCGCGTAATCGCTGAAAATGGTCAACCTGTCGAATTTGACCAACCATTATTCGAAATTGAGGTTTCCTGAAGCAGTTCACATGTTTAAAAAAATTCTGATCGCGAATAGGGGTGAAATAGCCCTAAGGATCATCCGAACATGTAAAGAAATGGGCATCAAAACAGTGGCTGTCTATTCTACAGCCGATGCCAATAGCTTACATGTTAAATTTGCTGACGAAGCAGTTTGTATAGGCCCAGCACCTAGCAGAGACAGTTATCTTAAAATACCCAGACTTCTTGCAGCAGCAGAGATAACTAATGCCGAGGCGATACATCCAGGCTATGGATTTTTAGCTGAAAATGCTGAATTTTCACGCATATGTGAGGAACATAATATTACTTTTATTGGCCCTACACCCTACATGATCGAAACGATGGGTGATAAGTCAAAGGCCAAAGATAATATGATTAAAAATGGGGTACCTGTTGTTCCTGGAAGCGATGGATTACTCGAGTCTGCAGAACATGCTGTTAAAACAGCAAAGAAGATAGGATATCCGGTTATCATCAAGGCTAGTGCTGGTGGAGGTGGTCGAGGAATGAGAATTGTGCGAGAGGAATCCGAAATCGTTCGCCAGTATGAATCTGCCCGTGAAGAAGCCCGTGCAGCTTTCAACTGCCCTGATGTCTACATGGAAAAATTTGTTGTTGAACCTCGACATGTTGAAATTCAGATTCTGGGTGATAAACACGGGAATATTATCCATCTTGGTGAGCGCGATTGTACACTTCAACGACGCCATCAAAAATTAGTCGAAGAAGCTCCATCCCCTGTTTTAGATCCTGAATTACGTGAACGTATGGGACAAGCTGCTGTAGCAGCCGCCAAAACGGTTGATTATCTCGGTGCTGGAACAATCGAGTTTCTCCTGGATAAGAATAAAGACTTCTATTTCATGGAAATGAATACCCGTATCCAGGTAGAACATCCTGTAACTGAAGAGGTTACAGGGTATGACTTAATAAAAAGTCAAATCGAAATTGCCTATGGCATTCCTCTGGAAAAAAAGCCACTAAAAATGAGAGGTCATTCTATTGAATGCCGTATTAATGCTGAAGATCCCGCTAATGGATTCCGTCCGTCAGCTGGTAAAATCACCGTGTTTCACCCACCGGGAGGACATAGTGTTCGGGTCGACACCCACGTATATTCGGGATATGTGGTACCACCGAACTATGATTCCATGATCGCTAAACTCATTGTGAGTGCCCCAACACGTGAAGAAGCCCGTAAACGCATGTTGCGCGCACTTCAGGAATTCATCATTGAGGGAATCAAAACTACCATTCCCTACCATATTCAACTGTTAAGCGATGATCATTTCATCAACAGTACAATAAATACCCGTTTTCTAGAAACAGATTTTCACTTCAATCCATAGGCCTACATTATGGCAAATACACCATCAGATCTAAGATACACCAAAGAACACGAATGGATCCGTAATAACGGAGATGGTACAGCAACAGTTGGTATTACCGATTTTGCACAAGGAGAGTTGGGAGACATCGTTTTTGTTGATATCAGCTCAGTTGGTGATCATGTTAACCAAGATGAAAGTTTTGGCACTATAGAAGCTGTTAAAACTGTATCTGAATTGTTCATGCCTGTCAGTGGGAAGATTGTTGAATTCAACTCAGAGTTGGAGAATGATCCTGAGCTTGTTAACAATGATCCTTATGGAGAAGGTTGGCTTGTAAAAATTGAGATGAGTGATCCAAGTCAATTTAATCTCTTACTCGATTCTGGGGCTTATCAAAATATCATCGCTTAAATACACAGGGTCTTAGCGACCCTTTTCTTTTTACCTGAAATTTTCACGTATGCACGATTGGATTCTCATCCTTGATTTTGGTTCACAATACACTCAGCTTATAGCCAGACGTGATTTGAGTACTTTCAATCACAAACCTAGAGGAATCATCTTGTCCGGTGGTCCTAAAAGCGTAAACGATGTTGATGCCCCCCATCTTAACCCACAAGTTTTTGAATTTGATATACCCATCCTTGGAATTTGCTATGGTCTTCAAATCCTATCGCATACACAGGTACCTGGAAGTGTTGATAAAGGAATAAAAAGAGAATTTGGTCGTGCTGAATTGATTATTGATAACAAAGATGATTTGTTCAAAAACTCACCTACAACATGTTCAGTGTGGATGAGTCATGGTGATCACATCCACGAACTACCTTCCGATTTTGAAATTATAGCTCATACACAAACTGTACCTGTAGCTGCCGTACGGCATCGAAAAAAACCTATTTGGGGAGTGCAATTTCATCCCGAAGTCGTGCATTCGCCCTATGGAAAGGATCTCCTGAAGAACTTCACCTTTTCAATTTGTGGTTTGCAGGGTAGCTGGACTTCAGAGTCATTCATCCAAACATCCATTGATTCTATCCGAGCTATTGTTGGTGATAAAAAAGTGATCTGTGGATTATCAGGTGGCGTTGATTCAACCGTAACTGCTGTGCTCATTCATAAAGCTATTGGCGATCAACTTCAATGTGTATTTGTTGATAACGGTCTACTGAGAAAAAACGAGTTCAAAAACGTACTTGACATCTTTGACAAGGATCTTCACTTACCCGTAAAAGGTGTCGATGCAAGTGAACTGTTTTTAAGCCGATTACAGAATGTTACTGATCCTGAAACAAAACGGAAAATTATAGGAAAGACTTTTATCGATGTCTTTGAAGATGAAGTAAAAAATGATGGGAACTATCATTTTCTCGCACAAGGAACATTGTATCCTGATGTGATTGAAAGTGTTTCCTTCAAAGGTCCTTCTGCCACGATTAAATCTCACCATAATGTGGGAGGATTACCCGAAAAAATGAGACTCAAACTTCTCGAACCGATGCGAGAGCTTTTTAAGGATGAAGTTAGAGCTGTAGGTCGTAGCCTGGGTATTCCTGAACATTTTATAAGCAGACACCCTTTCCCTGGGCCTGGCTTAGCTATCCGAGTCTTGTCAGATATCACCAAAGAGAAATTGGATATTCTACGTGATGCTGACCAAATCTTCATTGAGGAGCTGCGAAATCACCAACTTTATGATCAGGTGTGGCAGGCTTTCGTAGTGCTTCTACCTGTTCAAAGTGTTGGGGTTATGGGAGACGAAAGAACCTATGAACACGTTTTGGGAGTACGTGCTGTTACCAGCGTGGATGGTATGACGGCAGACTGGGCTCACCTACCCTATGAATTCCTATCGATTGTTTCAAATCGAATTATCAATGAAGTACGTGGAATTAATAGAGTAGTATATGATATCAGTTCCAAACCACCAGCAACGATCGAATGGGAATAAAATGGCTTTGATGTGATATGCTTCGATTTTATTTCATCATACTCATCCTATTGTTCAGCCAAACTAAGGCATTTTCTCAGCAAAGTGATGTACAAATCACCTTGTCTAAAGCCTTAGAATTTTATGAAAATGGAGATCTTGATCAATCCTGGGAGCAATTAACTGGAGTGGATACACCACAATCTGAGCTTTTAAAAGTCAAAATCTTAACAAAACAAGCTTCCTTTCAACAGGCATACGAACGAGTTTTACCATTATGTCAAAATCCACTTCCTGCACTTAAAGAAGATGCCCTGTTTACTCTCGCGGTTATACAATTCTACCGCAAACAAGTACAAGAAACTCTTGAAATAACATTTGAACTTAAAAAGAATTCCAAATCGGCTGTATTACGTCGTGATGCTGCTGACTTTTATTTTCAAGTCATACAATGGCTGAATGTTGATCAATCAGACAAATTGATTAGAAATGTAACATCACAAGAATTGAAATTTGAATTATTCAAATACCATATTGGAAAGTTAGAATTTGATCGTGCCAGTCAATATGTTCAAATCAACAAACGCTGGTTCGATAAAAATTTTTCATCGGCAATCTCGGAGATAGAACGATTCCTTGGGTCTGAAGCGCTTTTTAAACAGTATTATGATGATTTAAGATCAGACCAGCTAAGTCATTATTTTTACACAATAGGCGTAGTTCTTCCAGATCATCCCAAAAGACATGAACTGTACAATGTAAGTCGAAGCCTTTACGGTGGGATACAGGTATGGATCGACCAATTTAATAGCTACAATCCTAATACCCGTTTTCGCTTATCGTTTTTTAGACTAAAACCTGAACTGGAGAACCTTTCTGATATAAAAAACTGGGTTAATACTGAAAATGTCGATGCGATTATTGGACCAATAAGTTCTAATGCTGTAAAAGCAGTATCAAATGATCTTTCCGATCTGCCTATTCCTTTGATCGCACCTTTAGCAAATGACCCATTCTTAACTAAGGATCGTCCAACCTTATTCCAACTCAATCCTGGGGTAAAGCAACGAGCAACTGTTTACGCCCAGTTCACTATTTCCAAACTAGATATAAAACATATCGTAATAATAACAGATCAAGACTCTTTATCACGTTTGGAGGCCGATCATTTCATTGCCGAATTTAACCGTATGGGTGGAACTATTACCCACGACTTTGGTGATTTGAGCAAACTTTCTGATAATGATCTTCGAAATACATTGAGGACCCTTTCTACTGAAGATGTTGCGGAAGATTCTCATAATCTGGTTGAAGCACTTTTGTTTGTAAGCGCAAATCCTGATGCTAAACGATTGTTTGATCGTACCATTGCATCTCTTGATGCTACAGGCAAGAGAATCTCTATTTTAGGCACTCAAAACCTAAACTACATCTCTATACCTTCACGTGTAAAACGCGATTATAAGGTGTACACCTACAGTCCCTATGATGAGAATCCTATAGGAAAATCAGTATCTGATCTGAAAAATGCTTATAAAACGTATATCGAGTTTGAACCTGACATCTATTCCTACATTGGTTATGATAGTGCAGCACTTGTAACTTCATTGGTTGAGCATTCTAAAAACCAAAGTACTTGGGTGCCCAATTTATATACTATGCCACCTTACCGAGGACTAGCGGTTCCCGTCAAATTTGATCAACAAAGAGTTAACCGTGATGTCTATTTTTATCGATTACTCAGTTCAGGAAGAGAGCGAATCGATTTCTCTACAGACAAATAATTTGCGATCCTTAGATGCACTTGGATTACAAAATTGGTAGAATTAAACCGAATTATCGGCTGTTTAGATAGTTTCTCCACTGACGCGCTGCACGTTGGTGATTCGTATAATCTTTGGAGAAAATATGTCGACCTTCAGGCGTTGCAACCATGTAGATGTACTCATTTTTTTCTGGTAAAACAGCAGCTTGTATAGCTTTAATCGAGGGATTATTGATGGGTCCAGGTGGTAATCCCCTATTCTTGTACGTGTTATAAGGATGATCAACAGCGTAATCCGCATAAAAAAGACGTCTTTTTGCCCCCAGTGCGAAACCTACAGTTGGATCTGCTTGTAGAGGCATTCCTATTCGAATACGATTCCAATACAAGCCAGAAATACGTGGCATTTCATCACTAAATAATGCCTCTCCTTGAATAATCGAAGCCATGGTCAGTATCTCTGAAAAACTCAAACCCCTACCTTTTATCTTATTCAACAAATCATCTGAAACCTTATCCTCCAACTCCGTCTTTAAGCGTTGTATGAGTCCTCTGGGTGACATGGTCCAATAGAACTCGTAGGTATCAGGATGTAAATAGGCGACAAGATCCTCTCTTGGGATCCCAAGTGAATCTAAAAAAGAGACGTTGTTTGCTACATCAAGAAATTCTTCCGAGGTAAACTTGAAATTCTCATCCAATTCAGCAATGATTTCCTGTTCATACTTACCTGGGAATATCGTTAATCGAATCGGATCCTGTTGACCACGAGCGAGTTTTGTAAGTACGTCGCGATAAGACATACTTCTTGCCAATTCGTATCTACCAGTACGTAGCGTTTTGTAACCAAACAGATCAGCAACCCATAGTAACTCATGGTCTTTAAACGTATAACCTACGCTATCGAGTGCCTGCACAACAGTTTCAATGGGCTCATTATTGAATACATATAAAACAGTGTCCTTGCCATCTTTATTAGTTAATGCCTGGCTGTTATTTATTCGCGTAGAACGAGATAACCAAACCAGGGTAAAACCTAGACTGAACAGGATAAGGTATAATCCAAACCTCGTAAACCAAGCGTACTTTAGGGATGAAGACTTACTTTCCGTCATTATTCAAATGTAGTGAGGTGTACACATGTACTCGTTTTAACCGCCTGTCAATTTTACGTATCTTTGCTGGAATATAGCATCATTTATGGCATTATCATCAATTTCTGATCGATTAAGATCGAAGGTTCAAGAGGTTTTAGAACTACTGCAAGAACAGAACAAACCACTCAAAATAGAGCGTTGTATTGGTTCT
>CAZXGO010000015.1:15253-17475 GCA_964640035.1 uncultured Chitinophagales bacterium | reverse complement strand
GTTCTGCTGCGTCTTTTTTGGTTTCAGGTTTGTTAGATCGTAAGAAAAAGCTCATCATCATTGCCCCCGACCTGGAACACGCACAGTTCATTAAAGCCGATCTGGATGTTCTGAGTACAGCAGTTACAGATTTACTACCTCCAACAAATCAAAAACCCTACGATTCCGATCAGGTCAGAGATCTTCACGCCAGTGTTCGAAGAACAGAGGTGATGGAATTGGTGGGTAATAATGATTTGGATGCCCTCATCTGCTCGGCCGATGCATTCTTTGACAAAGTCGCTGATCCAACTCGATTGGCTGAGCGGTCGTTGCACCTCGTTAAGGGGAAAAATATCTCTATCGAGGAAATCATCGGCTTTTTGAGTGGCGCAGGTTATACGCTGGTCAATTTTGTTGAAAATCCTGGTGAGTATGCCAAGCGTGGTGGAATTCTTGACGTTTACCCTTTTAACACCGATTACCCGGTACGACTCGAGTTTTTCGGGGATGAAATCGACTCTCTGCGTGAGTTTGAGATTTCTTCACAACGATCCGTTAGCTTTTTAGATCAAATTCGATTTGTACCAGCCCTTCAACAGAAAGAGAACCAGCTAAAGAGTATTCTTCACTTTGTAGATCCTGATGCCATTTTGGTGATCCTCCAGCCTGAACTTGTAGTAGCGGAACTCCAAACGCGATATTCAGCTGCTCAAAAAGCATTTAAAGCTAATACTCATCAAGATCCTGAAGAATTGTTTCTCAGTGATGTGGAGTTTCTGAAGACGATTTCATCCTTTAAGCGCGTCGCTATCAGTGGCTCTTTCCAGGAAGATCAGGTAACGGTTGATTTTGGAACAAGTCCTCAACCTGATTTCAACGGTTCAATAAAACTACTGCGTCAACATCTGGAAACCTTACATTCAGAGAAGATTTCAACGCATATCCTATGCGATAATGAAGGCCAGAGAGATCGATTCGATGAGTTATTAGGTGATAGAGAAAAACTCAGCTATACCTTGAGTCTTGATCGACTGTGGAGAGGGTTTCAGTTCAAAGAGGGACATTTTGCTCTGTATACCGACCATCAGATCTTCAATCGCTACTATCGACCAGCCTCAAAACGTATCAAACGAGGCGGAATCAGCCAAAAAGAGCTTCGGGATCTGCATATTGGCGATTATGTCGTTCATGTCGATTTTGGAATAGGTCGTTTTGAAGGTTTTAAGACGATTAAAGTACGTGAACTTCCTCAGGAGTCGGTAGTTCTACGTTACGCAGAAGACTCCTTGATGTATGTCAATGTGGCCAGCCTCCACAAACTTCAGAAGTACTCTGGTAAAGAAGGCGCACCCCCTCAGATCACGAAACTAGGAACGGGTGAATGGGCTCGTAAAAAAGCAAAAACGAAGAGCCGACTCAAAGATATAGCCCGCGAGCTCATTTTGTTATATGCCAAACGAAAAGCCCAAACAGCTTTTGCCTTCCAAAAAGATCATCCCTGGCAGACGGAAATGGAAGCCTCGTTTATGTTCGAAGAGACTCCGGATCAGTACCTTGCAATCGAGGCCGTAAAGCAAGACATGGAAAAATCTACCCCCATGGATCGCCTGGTATGCGGGGATGTAGGCTTCGGAAAGACCGAAGTGGCTGTGCGTGCAGCCTTTAAAGCGGTGATGAACCAAAAGCAAGTGGCCGTTCTGGTTCCGACCACCATCCTGGCCGACCAGCACGCCAAGACCTTTCGTTCAAGGATGCAGGATTTCCCGGTGAATATCGAGGTTTTGTCGCGATTCAGAACGAGTGCTGAAATTACCGCCACACTCAAAAAGCTGAAGGAAGGAAAGGTGGATATCATCATCGGAACCCATCGCCTGATCTCAAAAGATGTAGTGTTCAAGGATCTTGGCTTGATGATTATCGACGAGGAGCAGCGTTTTGGAGTGGCAACGAAGGAAAAGCTCAAAGAGTGGCGCTACAGCGTAGACGTGCTCACCCTCACTGCTACCCCCATCCCCCGTACCTTGCAACTCTCGCTTATGGGTGCGCGTGATTTAAGTGTCATAAACACTCCCCCACCCAACCGTCAGCCCGTGTACACCG
Organism: uncultured Chitinophagales bacterium; assembly: GCA_964640035.1. Classification (GTDB taxonomy): domain Bacteria; phylum Bacteroidota; class Rhodothermia; order Balneolales; family CAYWCV01; genus CAYWCV01. The sequence continues at coordinate 15,393 of CAZXGO010000015.1, read as the reverse complement.
AAATTCACAGCTTTGATCCCTTCCTGATTCGGGATGCGATCTTACGCGAGACCTCACGTGGTGGACAAATTTTCTTCATTCATAACCGCGTTCAGAATATCGAGGAAGTGTCGGCCATGATTCGCGAAATTGTACCCGAT
>CAZXGO010000015.1:0-15228 GCA_964640035.1 uncultured Chitinophagales bacterium | reverse complement strand
CACATCATCACTGATTTTTATGATCACAAGTTTGATGTGTTGGTATCAACGAATATTGTTGAAAATGGGATCGATATTTCCAATGCGAATACGATCATCATTAATCGAGCAGATCATTTTGGTCTATCCGAGTTGCATCAGCTGCGTGGACGTGTGGGTCGCTCAAATCGTAAGGCCTTTTGTTACTTGATCACTCCTCCTATCCAGGATTTGAGCGCTGATGCCCGACGTCGTCTGCAAGCTTTGGTTGAATATTCAGATTTGGGATCCGGCTTTCACATTGCCATGCGCGACCTCGATATTCGGGGGGCCGGTGATATACTTGGGGCTGAACAGAGTGGATTTATCAACGATATTGGTATTGATCTCTACACGAAGATCCTTAATGAAGCGGTGCAAGAACTCAAAGAAGGCGAATTTAAGGATCTGTTCAAGGATCTACCCGTTGAAATAGCCTTACCGGATACCCAAGTAGAAATGGATCTTTCTGCTCAATTACCGAAACACTACATTTTCGATGATGTAGAACGTCTCAATCTCTACCGTAAAATTGCGGGTAGCGAGGATGTTTCTGAAATGGATACCATTCAAGAAGAGCTTATCGACCGTTTTGGACCACTGCCTGAGGATGCCCAACATCTGATGCTCGCTGCCAGAGTTCGCATACTGGCTGCTCGCCAACAATTCCTAAAGGTTATTGTTCGTGCGGGACGTATGTGGCTACAGTGCCCGGATGCAAACACTGAAGGTGATTATTATAAGGGTGGCCATTTTCAGAATCTAATGGATCGACTTGAATTAAGAGCACCTGGCTCATATTCACTTGCACAAAAAGAACAAGCCGTTCGAATAGTCGTGAATGAGATTCCAAATCTGGAAAGTGCCATTGGATTCCTGCTAAAACTCAAGCCAGAGGAGGTTCATGCCGAACCTATTGCTTGATCAGGCTGCGGATCAAATAAACAGCGGTGGTGTGGTAGCCTTTCCCACTGAAACCGTGTACGGACTCGGTGCGCGCATCGATCACATCCCAGCGCTCGACCGCATTTTCGAGTTGAAGGGACGTCCAGGCGACAACCCGCTCATCGTACACATCAGCAACCTGGAGATGCTGCAAACGCTCACCTCCTGGCACGATCATCCCCGTGTGATGGCACTTGCCGACGCCTTCTGGCCGGGTCCGCTCGCGATCATTGTGCCGCGCCATCCTATTGTTCCCGACCGGATCACTGCCGGACTCGATACTGTGGCCATCCGCATGCCGAATCATCCGCTGGCGCTCCAGCTCATTGAGATGACGGGTCCGTTGGCTGCTCCGAGCGCGAATCGGTCGGGTCGGCCGAGTCCGACGCGCTCCGAGCACGTGATCGAAGATTTTGGAGATTTGGTTGATGTGCTCGACGGTGGACCCTGTTCCGTAGGGCTCGAATCCACGGTGCTCGATATCAGATCAGAGCCCGTGGTGATATTGCGTCCCGGTGGGATATCATCGAAGCAGATTGAGGATGTCTTGGGTATCGCTGTGATATCAGAGCTGAGCGAGGGTGTCGTGCGGAGTCCGGGAACCCGATACCGTCATTATGCGCCGAAAACACCCGTTCACATTGTGTCAGACGACGGACCGCTGACCAAGCCGGCAAACGCACTGGTCATATCGCCAGACGCGCAACCTGATCTATCGGTAGATGGTTTTTACGGCTATGGCGGAGATTACGGGCTGCTGGCGGCTGAGTTGTATGATCGGTTTCGGCAGGCCGACCTCGAGAAGCGTGCCATAATCTTGATCACACCGCCGCAAGACCGCAGCCACCCGATGTATGCGGCCTTGGTGAATCGGATCAGGAAAGCGGCTGAAGAATGATTGAACCACTATAGACACTAAATAGCACAGAAGTTCTCATCCCTTGATTTCTATGCTTCTGTGCTTTCTGTGGTTATTATAGAACCACAGATAACACTAAAGAACACAGATGTTCTTATCTCTTCCTTTTCTGTGCTTTTTGTGCCTTCTGTGGTTAATAAAAAAAGGCGACCCCGTTAACGGAGCCACCTTTTTCAATATCATGGATAAGGATGGTTATTCCTATTTGCTACCCATCGTCACACCGTCTGCCCTGCGGATCACGTAGTTGTGATCTTTGCGCTCGAGCTTCTCGGGTGCGTTGGCCGCGTGATAGGCAAAGGTGGCCAAGATCACGGCGTTGCGCATCATGTCCTGTGGAACAAAACGCTCCCAGAGGTCCATATTCGAGTGGTGGGTAAGCGTGCTGTACTCCATCGGATCCTGAATGAACTGGAAGCCCGGCAGGTTCACGCGGTCGAACGACTGGTGATCCGTTCCGCCCGTGTTGTTAAAGCTAACTGTACCAACTCCCCACTCACTGAAGGGAAGTAACCAGGAGGCAAAGGTCGAACGCAGCTGCTCATTCTGCTGCAGGTAGATACCGCGTACTTGTCCGCCACCGTTGTCGATGTTGAAATAGGCGCTGAACTTGTCGTACTCTGGACCCGCATATAACGTATCGCGGGATACACGGCCAAACTTTTCCTCAACATATAGGCGTGATCCAATCAGACCCTGCTCTTCGCCGCTCCACAGGCCGATGCGAACCGTACGCTTCATTGGAAGACCTGATGCCTTCAGAATGCGCATCGCCTCGAGCATGATAGCCGATCCGGCGGCGTTGTCAGTAGCACCAGTGCCCGTGTGCCACGAGTCGAGGTGAGCGCCGAGCATCACGATTTCGTCTTTGACAGCAGGATCGGTACCTGGGATCTCACCGACGGTGTTGTAACCCATCAAGTCTTGGGTCTGGAATTCGACGGCCATGTCAAGCTCCATGGTCACTTTCACGCCTTTTTCCAGCAAACGGTAAATGCGTCCGTAGTGCTCGCGTGCCATGGAGATCTGCGTACCCGGATCAGGTGTATTCATGTCCCAGGCACGAGGACGCGTCGTGAATCCGGCGTTTGGATCGTAGGCCACAGATGCACCACTGATGGCAACCTGACCATTCCAGCCACGATAGCTCATGTCGATGATGCCAAGCGGCTTCTCTTTCATCAGGAAGAGCGCTTTCTCGTCTGCTTGTTGTGCACGACCAAGCTGACCCGGATTTACACGGTTTTCAGGATTGGGCAACGGACGCGTGGCATTGGCCAAACGGAGAAGACTTTCATCGTTGTGACGACGTGCCAGCGGACTCCAGTTCGGCTCAGAATCGAATGGAGGTACTAAGAGGACGAATTTATCTTTCAGCTTGCCCTTATAGCTTTCAAGCGGGGTGTTTTCATCGACCTTGAGGTAAATGACTTCTCCTTTAACAGGTTTGCCTGAAGCGGTTGACCATGCCTTTGGATATGCTAAGACAGGGAAATAGCCAAACTCAGTGTTTGCATGCATCGCAAAGCGTTTTAGCTCCCATCCTTTACCAAAGGGACCCCACTGATGTAGGTACACATTCGAAAGCCCAAGATCTTCCAGGTATTTCTTAGTGTAATCATTCGCCCGCTTCATTTGTTTTGAGTTGGTCAAACGTGGCCCATACACATCGGTGAGCCAACTGGCCGTCTCCATGATTTTAGAGTTTTCGAGACCTTCTTTTTTGAATGCCTCAATAGCTGCTAAATCAACCTTTGAATCTGTTTGAGCATGTACATATCCGACATTAGCACTACTTAGAAATGTAGATAATAGTAGAATGACCAGACTTTTTGAAAATAGATTACGCATATTCACTATGTTTGGTGATCGAATGTCTTAAGATCCAAAGTGATTCATCAAAAACCAATGAAATACCGATGGTTGAATGTTTTTTTTACCGTAAAAACTTGTAAAGTATTTCGCGAGTATAACCATTTCTTAGCGTTTGAGAATCTATTCCTTATCAAGAATAAACTATGAAGACAACAGTTATTTTTACTCTCATTTGTATTGCGAGCTATAGCAATCTGAATGCGCAAGATCAAAACTATTATTTCAAACCCATACCCAAAGAAAAAAACCTTGGGTCCATCTATCTGTCATTTGGCCCTTCTATGGGATTGAGTGATTTTGGTTCATATTCATTCGATAACCCATCCACAGGCTTTGCCGATATCGGATTTAATGGAAGCATTAGTTATCAGAGTCCAACACTGGGTCCTTTGGGCATCATTATTCGTGGATTGGGTGCTATCCACCCCATCGACAAAACCCGTTTTCAAATTGAATTAGAGGATAACAATGATTTTTTTGCCGATACACAAGGTATTATATCATCACTCAGTACTGGTTCGTGGTAGCATTATGGCGGTTTAGGTGGATTATTTCTTTCAATACCCGCTGGAAATTCCCGCATTGAACTCAAAGGGTTGGGAGGGATTCTAGTACATGAAGCTGCTGATATTCAATACACTATCCTTGATAATGCTAATACTATTACTTTCAGCCGCATACCTAATTCCTTATCGACATTAACTTGGCAAGGAGAAGCAGGGTTTAAATACCAAATGCGTGGTTCAGGCACAGTTGGAATATCTACTTCATATCTTCATTCTTCACTAAACAACCCTTATACGGATGTTCTGGCGCTAAATGGTCAACCGCTTGATGAAATGAATAGCGTTGAAATAGAGCTTTCTGCCGTAGCCCTACTTTTTAATCTAGGTTTTCGATTCTGATTTGTGACATTGCGTCACAACAATAAAAATACATTTACTGTGACGGGAAATCATTACGATCAATTTCTTCGATAATATTAGCGATAGAGGTAATATCAATCTGACTCATTTCTGGAATAGACCCAATCAATTGAATACCTCCACATCGGCTGATATCGGATAAATTTTGCCGATTACCGTTTCCCCCACTCGATATAAAACCTGCAATGGGAATGTTCCTGCTCTTTAATGCCTCAATGGTTAAAAGCATATGATTTATCACACCTAGCTTATTTCTGCAGACAATAATTACCGGTACAGACCATCTCTGCATGACATCGATATAGCACTCTGTATCATTTAATGGAACCATTACTCCCCCAGCGCCTTCAATAATTACAGGTTTGTGCATTATTTGGGATGGATTTGGAAGTACTAGTCGCTTTGAATCGACATACCCATCTTCGAGAGTAGCGGCTTGATTTGGTGAAAATGGTTCTTTAAATACGTAGGTCTCAGGTAAAAAATGATCGTCAGATAACCCAGTTAGTTTCTGTACGGTATCTCGATCCATTCCTTGATTTGAACCAGATTGAACTGGCTTCCAATAGGTGCCATGTAAAAGCTTAACTAAAATACTTGAAACAAGGGTTTTGCCTGCATCCGTATCTGAACCTGTTACAAAAAATCCAGGAAATGAACTCATCATCTATTTGAATTTGATTTTCTTAGTACAAGATAGTGCAGTTCATGTCCCACCGAAACACCTTGAGGTGAGTTCTCATCCCAATGTTTACATAATCGCAATAAATTTCGATTCTCTTTACTTGGGTTCATTTCAGTGGATGCACCAATGTTACGAATAGTCTTAAAAAAAGAAATGGCTGAATCAAACTGTAATGGTTTGTGCTCTATACGATAATCAATAATGTCTAACTCTGCTCTACAACGTATTCGATCTACGATTTCCTCACCCGGTAATGCATTTCCTGTGTAAGAAACCCCTGACATCGCAGCCATATTCCTCCACTCCTGGAAACTTCCCTCACCTAACCAGGATAGTACAGCAAAACCATTTGGATGAATCGACTTCAACCACTGATGAACTGATTCGGCAGGGTTAGAAAGCCATTGAAGCGTAAAACCAGATACGACACATCCGATAGTTGAAAAATCACCACTTAATGTGTTCGCGTCTAAAACATGTGTTTCTAGATTTCGGTGAAAACCTATTTTTTCACGCAGAATATCAATCATTCTTTCAGAAATGTCAGTGGCATATATCTGATGATCTGGGAATCTTTGTACTAAATGTTCCGTCAAAAACCCGGTACCAGATCCCAATTCAAGAATTGACGGATTAGCTAACAGATGACTGAAATTTTCAACAATTTGCGCTACTTCTTCTGCTGCAATACGTTGAACGTAAGCAAATCGATCGTAAGACTCCGCCCGACGATTAAATTCGTTTGTAACGGGGTTGTATCCTTCAATTGAATTCATTCCGAAAAATTCGAGAAACAATGGTTTCTGGGTAGCTCAGACAATAAGCGTGAGAACCCTGTCTTAAGCTTTGGTGCGTATGGTTTGGAAAATTATTCTCCAATTCAAGCCTACATGTAGCCTGAATAATCCTATCCTGTTCTTCGTGTATCCAATACACGTTCGGAATTGTACGAATGAGGTCTAATTTGATTTTATCGGTCTTTAAGCGTTGCAAATCATCAATCAAAAGATCAATGTTGAGGTGATCTTCTTCCATCGTACGAAATCTAAAACCCGCCTGTCTTCGAAAAGTTTGAATTTGATCAACTGGACGACTACTCATATTATGAATCATTCGATCAAGTTGATGAATAACTACATTTGCTAGATCGACATCGTGACTAGGGAAATACGCAAATGACTGGAGTGCAATTAGATACTTTGCCTTAGATAAAATATCATCAGGAACGTGTAACAGCCCCATTGAATGCGTGATTACGATATCAAAGTCTGTTGATGATTCTTTAGCTTCTTTACCAAAATAACCTCTATTCCATGACTCAAACGAATATCCATCAGGTATTGCGTCTTGCCAGGAAGCCCATTCTTGATCATCGCAGCCCCATCCGTGATAGGCAATTATTCTCATCTTTCCCTCACTTTTATCCAGGTACGAAAAGCATCCACAATTTGATCAACATGTTCTTTTGTATGAGCGGCTGTTAAACTCAACCGTATTCTGGAAGAACCATCTGCTACTGTGGGTGGACGAATAGCTCCGGCAAAAATCCCGTGGTCTACAAGATGACCAGAAACATCCATAAGTTCTCGCTCTGAGCCTATCAAAACAGGGATTATCTGACTCGTTGACTGAAGTGTATCAAAGCCAAGTTCTTGAAGTTTAGATCGTAACGATGCACAAAGGTGATGTAGATGAGTCCTTTCGGCATCCATTCCAGGAACCAATTTTAATGAGCTTCTCAAAGCTTCCATCATCACTGGTGATGGCGCAGTCGTATAAATAAAGGCCCCGGCAAAGTTAGTGATATACCGCATCATTAATTCAGACCCAGATAGTGCTCCACCAACCCCACCCAATGCTTTACCGAACATACTTCCGACAATATCAACCCTGGGAGTATCTACACAGAGTCCGGCACCATGTTGTCCATATAGCCCAAAACTGTGAGCTTCATCAATGTAAAGCATAGCATCAAATTTCTCCGCTAGTGTACACAATCCGTTGATATCCGCTTGATCGCCATCCATACTAAAAACGGCTTCTGTTAAAATGAGCTTTTGCTCACTTGAGTGTTTTAACAGTAAGTTCTCCAAATGATTGAGGTCATTGTGAACGAAACGATGCACATTGGCACCTGAATGGATGGCGGCATTCGTTAGCGAGTGATGAGCCAGCTTATCTATAAATACCTCGACCTTCCGTGTTCCCATGGCCTGAAGAAGCGCCAAATTAGACAGGTAGCCACTCGTAAAACTCACCGAAGAATCTCTTTTTTGAAAATTTGCCAGCTCTTTTTCGAAACTCAAATGGGAATGACGGGTTCCACTTATGAAACGGGCAGCCGTTGCACCTAAACCATAGACATCAACAGATTCCTTAACTGCCTGAACGACCTGAGGATGTGTACTTAAATTCAAATAATCATTTGAACTAACATTCAGTAACTCACGACCAGCTATAGAGATATACGCTGGGTTTGTATCAATCCCGGTCTCTGTAAACGATCGTAAGCGATACACCTCTTCACGCTCTTTGATCGCCCCTTCAAACAGTTCAAACCGTTTGCTCATTTGGAGTGAATCAACGCAGAACAGTAAATCCAGGGCTAGTCCCTTTTGGGTTTATCTCAAAGGTCCACGCTATAGCCTCAAACTGATTGATGAATCTTCTGTGAGGAACAGCAGGTGCAAAAACACTACCGATGATATAGTACATCCTGGATTGTTCCGGCACAAAAACAGAATATTGAATAAATGAACCACCCATGGAAAAATTGTTCATCCTCCAAGAACCTCTGGTATGAAAGGTATACCATCCTTTGAAATCAATCACCTCAGTTTTAATGGGTACTTCATATTGGGTAACAACCCATGAAGAATCCCTGGTACCCTGCACCCATTGCTTGAACAGTGTGTCTCTACGGGCATTTATCCATTTTTCATCGACCTGAGTTACATCAGTGAAATTCTCATCCCAAAAAACCCACAGATATCTATAGTTTTCGGGTAAAAGTCGTGCAAAAGATACAAACCCGGTAGTATCTACGCTGAGTTGATAATCGTGTTGCAGTCGTATGTTCCATTCATGTTTGCCTAATACTGAATCAGCAAGAGCTGCGTTTTCAGCTTTCTCAAAGACATCTAGCGTCCATCGTTCTCTTTCTACCGCATTAAGATTGTTAACCAGTGGTTCAGAACCAGTAAGGATATAATCAGTGAGTGTTTCAATATCATTGGCTGTAAGAACTAACACCCACTGATCGGTTGCCCATCGATCACGTAGAGGGAATGCAAAATTTTGTCCTTCAATCACCCGCCGTTTAACATCATCACTTAGCAATGCATTCACATAGGTAGAGACATTAGACTCTTCATCCAATGATGCGACAAAGATTACATTTTTATAGAGTTTAATGGATTCGAGATCAGCATTTTTACGAATTGTAGTAAACTTTAGGTCATATAGTGGCTCAGGACGCGGCATTGTCTGGATATCTGCTCCAAAAGTAGATCGAATAGCATTACCAAGTTCAGATTCCCAATGCAGGGAGTCCATTACAACCACAATTTCAGAAATTTGCCCTCTACTGCTGGGCTTATAGCTACCATCGCAAGCGGTTAAAATAATTGAACATAAAAAAATGATGATAGGTAGATAGTGTGACTTGGGCTTCATGATCAAATAGTGGTTTACATTATCAGTGGAAGATATCAGCTTGTATAGGATATCAAAAAATGAGCACTATCGCAGGCTTTTTACGAATGAGCCAACTGTTTTCATCCATTCTTTATTTGGATAGGATTCTTTAATAGTCTGAATGAGTGCACTTCCTACAATATATCCGTCAGTTTTTCTTGAAATCTGCAAAGCATCTTGCTTTGATGTAATACCAAAGCCAACTAAGACAGGATTTTGGGTGATATTGACTTTAACCCGATCAATAAAGGTATCAACTGATTCAAGAACGGTACTTCCATCGCGGGTCCCAGTCACTCCGGTCACTGATACACAGTAAACAAATCCATTAGAATGCTGATCAACCAACCGCATCCGTTCATCTGTGGTGTTTGGAGCCACCAGATGAATCATAGAAAGATGATATTTCTGAACATAAGACATTAATATATCTTGCTCATCGATGGGCATATCCGGAATGATTAGTCCATCCACACCTGCCATAGAAGCTTCTTTACAGAACGACTCTAAGCCAAAGCTTATCAATGGATTAATGTAACCCATTAAAATGATGGGAACATCACTTTGTTGACGAATTTTAGTAACCATATCGAAGATGATGGGTAAGGTTACTCCGTTTTCGATGGCAACATTACTCGATTCTTGAATAGTGGGTCCATCAGCGAGTGGGTCACTAAATGGCATTCCCAACTCGATCATATCAGCCCCCGATGCAACACAGGTTAGTACAAGTTCAACTGTATCTTCCAGGCTTGGATATCCTGCAGTGATGAATAAGCTCATCACCTTATTTGGGCCTGCCTTTTTGAATGTTTCCTGAATCCGTGTACTCATTCTTATTCGTTAAATAGTTCTCTAGAGATCGTACCCATGTCCTTATCGCCCCTACCGGAGCTATTAACCACTACAATATCGTTTTTATCTAAGGTAGGCATCAAATTTTCCAGCCATGCGAAAGCATGAGCGGTTTCCAGAGCAGGGATTATGCCTTCTAGTCTGGAGACTAATTTAACCCCTTCTAGCGCTTCAGCATCCGTTACCGCATGATACTGAACACGTCCACTTCGGTGTAAATAGGCATGTTCTGGTCCAACTCCCGGATAATCGAGACCTGCACTCACCGAGTGGGCTAGCTCTACCTGACCCGTATTCGTTTGGAGTAACATACTCATTGTTCCATGTAACACACCTGGAGATCCTTTGGTTAGGGTCGCGGCAGTCTGTCCTGAATCAACTCCCAATCCGGCAGCTTCAACGCCGATTATGTTGACATTTTCATCGTCTAGAAAAGGATGGAATATACCCATGGCATTTGAACCACCACCCACACACGCGATCAGATAATCTGGTAGTCTTCCTTCAATTTCCATGATTTGGCGTTTCGTTTCTAACCCAATCACTCTATGAAAATCGCGTACCATCATCGGATAGGGATGGGGACCCACTACTGAACCGATGATATAGAATGTATCATGAACATTGGTCACCCAGTCTCGAATGGCTTCATTAGTTGCATCTTTAAGCGTTTGAGACCCACTCGTAACCGGTCGAACTTCCGCACCTAAAAGTCGCATACGATCGACATTTAATTTCTGGCGGTGGGTATCTTCTGCACCCATATAAACGACGCATTCCAAACCAAAACGGGCACAAACTGTGGCAGTGGCAACACCATGTTGACCCGCACCGGTCTCTGCTATGATCCTTTTTTTGCCCATTCGACGAGCTAACAGGATCTGGCCAATGGTGTTATTGATTTTATGTGCACCAGTGTGACACAAATCTTCCCTCTTCAAATAAATCCTGCCCGTACCGTAATAACTGGTTAGGCGCTCAGCAAAACTTAAAGCTGTAGGTCGCCCAACATACGTGTTTAACAAATGGTGATATTCTTCCCAAAAACTCGAATCCTGGCAGGCCTCATGATATGCCTTTTCCAGATCTTTCACCGCAGGAATTAGAATTTCCGGAACAAAACGTCCGCCAAACTCTCCGAAATATCCTCGATCGTCGGGTAAGTTATATGAGCTTATTGTTTTAGTTGAGATCATAATAGTAGGGTTTAATCGGGATCCTGTGTTTTCCAAATCGTCTGAATTTGGTCAAAAAAGGCTTCAAATTTTTCCAGTTGTTTAATTCCTGGTTCTGACTCTAGTTTACTGTTTGCATCAATCGCATACGGTTGAACCATATCAATGGCCTGATGTACATTTTCTGGACCAATACCTCCGGCTAAAAAAAATGGTGTATCTGTATGAAGATCTTTTAAGAGACGCCAATCAAAATGCGTTCCTGTGCCACCGGTTTGATTACCTGACTTGGTATCAAAAAGGAAGAAATCAACCATTCCCTCAAAAGGTTGGATTTTCGTCATAAGAGCTTCTGTAGTATCCTCCTCAGATACAGAAAATGCCTTAATAACTGGTACTGGCATGAGGCTGCAATATTCAACAGACTCATCACCATGTAGTTGGACAAGATGAATGCCTGTTTTCCTGACAATATCTACTACATCATCGATGGCCTGATTGACAAATACTCCAACAGCCTGGGGTCCTTCAGTCCAGGCAATGATAGCAGCAGCTTGGTCTGGATCGATATATCGTTTACTCGTAGGAGTAAAGATAAAACCCAGAAAGTCAGCCATTGCACCACTGGCATATCGGGCATCTTCCAATGTCGTAAGACCACAAACCTTTACTCTGGTTCTTGGATTTCCAGAATCAATCATCATTGGATGCTCCTATGCTAATGTAATGATGAAGCTGATCAAGCATTTGTTTTAGTGCTTTTCCTGGATCATCTTCTCTCATAAAAGTTTCACCAATAAGAGCTGCTTGAATAGCTGAATCGTACAAGAGCTTCAGATCTTTGGCTGATCGTAGTCCACTTTCGGAAATACGGACAACAGACTCAGGTGATTTTTGTAAAAGTTCTATCCCTCGGTGAACATCGGTTTTAAACGTACGCAAATCTCTGTTGTTGACACCAAATAGTTGCACTTTGTGCCAGTTCATCCTGTTCACTTCCTCTTCATCATAACATTCAACTAGTGAATGCAATCCATACTCTTCGCTGGCATGTAGTAGCTCGTTCATATGGTCGTCACTCAATACAGCAGCGATAAGTAAAATAGCATCGGCTCCATAAGCTCTGGCTTCAGCAATCTGGTATGGATCAATGATAAAATCTTTTCTGAGCAGTGGGATTTGTACGCTTTCACGCACTTGAGCCAAATAGTTTAAAGAGCCATAGAAAAAAGGCTCGTCTGTAAGTACTGATATACAGGATGCACCAGCCTCTTCATAACGCAATGCAATATCTACCGGATTGAACGATTCACGGATAATACCTTTCGAGGGACTGCCCTTTTTAATTTCAGCAATGATACGAACTGAATGTGAACGGAGTGCTTCGGCAAAATCTTTACGATTCGGCTCATACAAGGGAAATCCTGTAAAATCAGAGATAGTGACCTTTTTCTTTCGCTTTTTCAGGTCTTCAGCTGTTTGTTCAATAATGCGATCTAAAATAGCACTCATTGTTTAACCTCAGATACTGCTAAATCATTGGTACAGAGTACAAACTCATTCAATTTCTTCAAGGCCTTTCCAGCAAACAAACTATCCTTTGCCAGTTCAAGGGCGTCTGACAGTGTATTTGTTTTTCCTGCTGTGTAAACGGCATAAGCACTGTTTAACAAGACTACATCTCTTAATCCCTGAGTACTGCGTCCTACATACAGATCCTTGATTAACCTTGCATTAGTGATGGCATCACCACCTGTAAGATCCTGAAGTGGAGAGTTGGTAAATCCCAGATGTAATGGGTTAACATTCTGAAACTCTTTAACTTCACCATCTTTGACTTGAAAAACAATAGAGTCAGAGCTTACACTTAATTCATCAAGTCCATCATAACTGTGAACACTATGCACAACATCCATTTCCATCGTTGAGAGAATCCCTGCAATCATCCGTGCTACCTCAACACTATAGGCGCCAATAACTTGACGCTTAACTTTAGCAGGGTTTAAAAGAGGCCCCATCATATTAAAAAAGGTCCTCATTTTCATGGATCTGCGCACTGGTGTAACATGTTTCATAGCTGGATGAAAATACGGTGCAAACATGAAACCCATTTTTGTCTGTCGAAAGCATTCTTCAACGATCTCCTTGTGCATAAGAGGTTTAGCACCTAATGCTTCTAGAACATCTACACTTCCACTTGTACTGGATACACTCCGATTACCATGTTTTAGAACGGGTACTCCAGCACCAGCAACCACAAACATCACAGCTGTTGAGATATTCACCGTACCCGACTGATCGCCGCCGGTACCACAAACATCAACCGCACCTGTCGCATCGACCTCAACAGGAATGGCAGCTTCCTGCATCACACGGGTGAAAGCGATCATCTCTGTGAGGGTCTCTCCCTTTGCCCGCATTCCGAAAAGGAAAGCAGCTATCTCGGCTTCGCTTAATTCACCCTGGATAATACTCTCCAGTGCGAATCTGGCCTGTTCGCTGCTTAAATCAGTACGATCTGATAATTGATGCAGAATATCAGTGAAGGATGATTTCAACCAGTCTGCTCCTTTTTGAGATTCTTTAACCAGTTGGCTATCAATCGTGGACCTTCAACCGTTAAAATACTTTCCGGGTGAAACTGAATTCCTTCTATATGGTACTTGCGGTGGCGTAAGCCCATAATTACCCCATCCGGAGTTCGGGCAGATACCTCAAGCTCTCTGGGCAAGCTATCCTCATTTACAACAAGGGAGTGATAACGGGTAGCTGTGAATAATTGGGGCACATCTTCAAACAAACCTTTACCATCATGTTCTATTAGTGATGTTTTTCCATGCATCAGGCTTGGAGCATAGCCAACCGTCCCACCAAAAACGTGTCCGATAGCCTGATGACCCAAACAAACTCCCAAAACAGGGGTTTCCTTGCCCATTTCACGGATCAGATCTTCACTAATTCCAGCATCCTCCGGTCTTCCAGGACCTGGTGAAATCAAAATATGGCTCGGATTCATGGCACGAACCTGATCAAGGCTAATCTCATCATTGCGCACGACCGTATAATCGAGGCTATGCTGAGCAACCAAATGAACCAGGTTGTATGTAAATGAATCGTAATTATCGATGATTAGGATCATGTGTTCACTATTCTGTGATGATGAACCAAACCAACAGCTTTGCGGATAGGTTCCATTACTTGCTCTGCACGATCACGCGCCTTTTCTCCCCCTTTAGCCAGTATTTCGTGGATGGTTTGGGGATCTTTCGCCAACTCCTTCCGCTTCTCTCTTGCAGTGGCAAAACGATTATGGATGAGCTCGAGAAGCTCCTTTTTTGCATGACCATATCCATATCCACCTGATCTATATTTGGTCGCAATTTCAGCGGCATGAGAAGGTTCAGCGAAAAGCTTAATCAATTTATAGACATTACACTGATCTGGATCTTTGGGATCTTCTAAAGCCTTTGAATCAGTCAATATAGACATGACTTTATCTTTGAGCTCCTTCCCTTCATCAAAAATACCAATGGTATTATGATATGATTTACTCATCTTGCGACCATCGGTACCGGGAACAATAGCGACATCTTCAAGAATGTATGCTTCAGGGATACGGAGGAGTTCATCCCCATATGTGTTATTCAATTTCTGCGCTAAATCACGGGAGAATTCGATATTCTGTTTTTGATCAGCACCAACAGGCACCAAATGTGAGTAATAGATTAGAATGTCTGCAGCTTGTAAAATAGGATAGGTAAATAAACCAATATTTGGACTCAAACCATTTGCGACCTTGTCTTTATAAGCCACTCCTTTTTCCATTAAACTTACCGGACATAAGGTTCCTAATATCCAAGCCAGCTCCGTTACCTGAGGTACATCACTTTGAGCAAAAAAGGTACATGTATTGGGATCAAGCCCAAGTGCAAGATAATCGAGAGCGATGTCTAGCGTATTTTGAAACACCTGAGGACCATCATTCAATGCGGTTAGAGAATGATAGTTGGCTATAAAATAGAAGGCATCCCCTTGTTCCTGCATGGCTAAATGCTGACGCATAGCGCCGAAATAATTGCCGATATGCAATCGGCCAGATGGGGTTATTCCTGATAAAATGGTTTGACGCAACAT
>CAZXGO010000014.1:31029-33123 GCA_964640035.1 uncultured Chitinophagales bacterium | reverse complement strand
GTACGTGATGTATTTATAGCGGTTAGGGGTCCGAAGGTAGATGGACACAGTTATATCGACGATGCGATACGTGCTGGTGCTTCGGTGATCATTGCCGACCACGAGTTGCAGAGTGATGCCGTTTTTTCAATAGTCGTGGCTGATACGCGCCCACTGGTTGGGGTGTTGGCCTTAGCAGAACGTGGCAACCCTCAGGAGGGGATGACACTTATTGGCATAACCGGCACCAACGGGAAAACGACCATCAGCACCCTCGTATATCAGGTGATGAGCTCGTTGGGATATCGCTGTGGACTTATCGGCACAGTTGAAAAACGTATTGGTACTACTGTTGTTGACAGCAGATTAACGACCCCGGGTCCTCTGGAATTAGCAGATGATCTGGCAGCGATGGCAGAGGAAGGATGCAGCCATGTGATCATGGAAGTTTCATCGCATGCCCTCGATCAGTTTCGTACCGCAGGATTACACTTTTCGGTAGCAGGATTTTCCAACTTGAGCCAGGATCATCTCGACTACCATCATACCATGGAGGCCTATGCGGCATCGAAATCCCTCCTATTTACGGATTTAGATCCTACAGCCGTTGCCGTTGTAAATGGTGACGACCCCTGGATGCAGAAGGTGTTTGGCAATAGTAAAGCTCAGTGTTGGAATCTCAGTTTTGAAAAAGGATCTGGCAACCATATTCTTGAGCTCAGCGCCCGGGGATTAATGCTGGATATGGAGGGAACCATCATTGAATCTCCCTTAACAGGTCGTTTCAATGCCTATAACGTGGCTATGGCCTGGTTGATGTGCGTTGGCGCAGGATGTTCACCTGCCAATGCGGCCACGGCCATGCGTCAGGCAACAGGTGCTGCTGGACGTATGGAGCGCGTTGAAAATGGCCCGGATGGACCAATCGTTTTTGTTGACTATGCCCACACTCCTGATGCATTGGAGAATGTGCTCAAAACAGCCAATGGAATTAAAGATAGTGGACGGTTACGAGTTGTTTTTGGCTGTGGTGGAAATCGTGATACGAGCAAACGCCCACTCATGGCGGCTATAGCCGAGCGATGCGCAGATGAAGTGGTGGTCACTTCCGACAACCCTCGTTATGAAGATCCGGAAGCCATCATCGATGAAATTTTTACTGGATTTAAAGCGCCAGGACAAGTTCGTAGGGAGACAGATCGGCCAAAAGCGATTAAAGACACCATTTGCGCCAGTCAATCTAATGATATCGTGATGATAGCTGGAAAGGGGCACGAAAGCTATCAGGAGATACAAGGGGTGAGATATCCCATGGATGATCGCCTCATCGCCCGTGAGGCGCTTCAGTGCTGGCATCGTACAAATACACCGGAGGTCGTCTGATGTTATACTCGTTTCTAGACTGGCTTGAGCTTACTTACCAACCACCCGGATTCGGTGCCTTTGCCTATATCACCGTGAGAGCCGCTTTTGCCGCATTATTTGCCTTGATTATCAGCATCATCTTCGGCAAGCGCATCATAGAAAAATTACAGCGGATGCAGCTGAAAGAAACGATCCGTGAGAATGTTGGCCTCGATCACCACCATTCGAAAGCGGGTACGCCAAGCATGGGAGGCATTATCATTTTACTGGCCACCTTGGTACCAACCTTTTTGTGGATTCGTCTGGATAATGTGTATGCCATTATGATCATGATTGTGATGCTGGCGCTGGGTTTAGTTGGTTTCGTTGACGATTACATCAAGATCATCAAAAAGGATAAAAAAGGACTTTTGGGTCGATTCAAGCTGGCAGGTCAGATTAGCGTTGGACTGATTCTAGGTCTCGTGTTGTATTTCACACCTGAGTTTGAGCCCTATC
Organism: uncultured Chitinophagales bacterium; assembly: GCA_964640035.1. Lineage (GTDB taxonomy): Bacteria > Bacteroidota > Rhodothermia > Balneolales > CAYWCV01 > CAYWCV01. The sequence goes on along the minus strand of CAZXGO010000014.1, from coordinate 31,281 downwards.
GAACCTTAAGTACGGTTCCTTTCTTGAAAAGTGTAAACATCGACTACGCCTTTTTCGGTGCTGAGTATGGATGGCTGATCTACATTCCGGTGGTCATCTTTATCATTACTGCCGTAAGTAACGCCGTCAATCTAACAGATGGCCTCGATGGCTTGGCTACGGGGACTAGTGCCATCGCTGGTGTTGCTCTGGGCATTCTAAGCTATGTATCGGGAAGAACCGATTTCTCGAATTTCCTCGACATCATGTATC
>CAZXGO010000014.1:28245-31019 GCA_964640035.1 uncultured Chitinophagales bacterium | reverse complement strand
TGTATCTACCGGGCACAGCTGAGTTGACGATCTTTTCATCAGCCATGGTGGGTGCCTGTATGGGTTTCCTGTGGTACAATTCCTATCCGGCACAAGTATTTATGGGTGATACCGGCTCTCTCGCTTTAGGTGGTGCCATCGGAGCTATGGCCATCATGGTACACAAAGAGCTTTTGTTGCCCATTTTAGGTGGGATCTTTTTCATGGAAACCATGTCGGTGATCATCCAAACCAGCTATTTCAAATTTACCCGATGGAAAACCGGCGAAGGTAAACGTGTCTTTTTAATCGCGCCCATCCACCATCATTTTGAGAAAAAAGGATGGCCTGAGCCTAAGATCGTCGTACGTTTTTGGATTATCGCCGTGTTGCTGGCCATTTTCACCATTATCACCTTGAAATTGAGATGATCGAGGTCAAGGGTAAACATATCACTGTGTTAGGAGCAGCCCGAAGTGGTGTTGGGGCCGCGTTAATGCTGAAAGATCGCGGTGCACAAGTCTTTGTAAGTGATTCCTCAGAGATTGCTGTGACCTCAAAAGAACGTCTTCAGGCGGCAGGGATTGACTTCGAGGAAAAAGGCCATAGCGACCGTGCTCGAAAAGCAGATTATGTGGCTATAAGCCCAGGCGTACCGAGCGACTCCCCAATCGTGGTAGAGTTTATCTCAAGAAATATTCCGGTTTTAAGCGAATTGGAATGGGCAAGTCAGTATTTGGATGGGAAAATCACTGCTATAACCGGTAGTAATGGTAAGACAACGACCACATCATGGGTCGATGATATCTGGAAGAAAGCGGGGCGTACACACGTAACGGCTGGCAACATTGGCACGGCCTTGAGTGAACACATCTATACTGGTATTCCATCATGGACGGATGTCATTCTGGAAGTAAGCAGCTTTCAACTAGATCACATCCAGAGTTTTCGTCCAAAGGTATCCATGTTGTTAAATATCACACCTGACCATCTGAATCGATACCAATACACATTCGAAAACTATATCGCTGCCAAGTTTAGAATCTTCGAAAACCAAGGCCCTGACGACATCTTCATCTATTGGGCCGATGATCCTGTGATCCGAGCTCACATCCCTCCATTTCTTAAGCCGGATGGACCACAGATATGGACCTTCTCAACCGAAACAGCTGTCTCACGTGGTGCCTGGATTCAGGACAACCATCTCATGATCACCCTCAACGGAAAAACCGATCTGCTTATGCCTATCGACGAAATCAGCCTGAAAGGCCGTCACAATCTACACAATAGTATGGCTGCCGCTCTGGCTGCACGGGCCAATGAAATCTCTGACGAGGTGATTCGTGAGAGTTTGAGTCAGTTTGAGGGGGTTGAGCATCGCCTGGAGCTCGTACGGGTGTTGGATGGAGTACGGTATATCAATGATAGTAAGGCGACGAATGTTAACGCCCTGTGGTATGCCCTTGATAGTATTCATACGCCGATGGTAGTGATCATGGGTGGTCGCGACAAAGGAAATGATTACAGTGAGCTTTTTGGTCAAATTCGCGAAAAAGTACACACGATCATCGCCATTGGTGAAGGCAAACAGGCGATAAAGGATCAACTTGGCGGCGTTGTCATCAACCTGATTGAGGCCGATTCCATGGTTGACGCTGTTCGAGCAGCCAGAAAAGTATCACGACGTGGCGAAGTCGTTCTGTTGAGTCCGGCATGCGCTTCTTTCGACATGTTTGAGAATTACGAACACAGAGGCCGGGAATTTAAGAAAGCGGTGCACAACCTATAATGATGTTATTCACGAGTACACAAAACCGCAGTCCTTTCATCATGGCTACCAGCCAGGATGAACTCGATACCCGAGGGTATGGTAGCGATCGCTGGCTTTTGGGCAGTATTGTACTGCTGATGGTAATCGGTGTTTTGGCCGTGTACTCGTCGATTGCTTTCTTTGCCGAAACAAAGGGTACGACAGCTGGTAGTTTGATGTTCGGACATGTGATAAAATTGAGTATCGCCATCTTTGTGATGCTCATTCTGTCGAAAATTCCCTACAAGGTGCTGCTAAAGTTCAGCAAAATAGCGCTGATCGTAAGCTGGATCTTCCTGATAGTGGTAAGCCTATATGGCACACAAACGTTTGGGGCGAAACGATCGCTAACCTTAGGTGGATTCTCGTTTCAACCCTCATCCATTGCCTCGACTGCCCTGTTATTATATCTGGTGGTCTTGTTGGATACCAAAAAAGAGTACATCAAAGATTTAAGCAGGTCATTTGTCCCCATACTATTCTGGGTTTCCATTACCTGTGCCTTAATTGGAATCGAAGACTTTTCGAGCGCCGGAGTTTTGTTTGCCATTAGCCTGACCTTGATGTTTGTCGGTCGGGTTAATGTGACCCATATTGCAGGCTTGATCCTAGTGGGCATTTTAGGTGCCTTGATATTGATTTCATCCTCACAAGAGCGCATAAGTCGGGTTAATGATTATGTCGATCAGATTGTACAAATCCGTAGTGATGAATTTGCCAGCGACGATGGCTATCAGGCTCAGCAAGCTCACATAGCTATTGCCCGTGGTGAGATTTTTGGGGTTGGTATAGGTAAAAGTAGCCAACGAGACTTTTTACCGGCTCCTTATAATGACTTTATATATGCCATCATCTCTGAAGAATACGGTCTGCTTGGAGCCACACTCGTTTTGGGTGTATATGTCTTCATCTTTATACGAGGAATGATTTTTATTGCACGCAGAAGCACCGATTATCGAGGTCAGCTGCTGGCTGTTGCAGCAAC
>CAZXGO010000014.1:0-28235 GCA_964640035.1 uncultured Chitinophagales bacterium | reverse complement strand
AGCAACCCTGGGGATCACCATGTACGCTTTTGTGAATGCAGGTGTTGCTGTTGGATTATTACCCGTAACAGGCTTACCCATGCCATTTATCAGTTATGGCGGAACCTCGATGATCTCCGCCGGAGCCCTGGCTGGTATCCTGTTAAATATTTCGCGTCGCAAACGCACGAATAAGACGGAGGATGCCACTCATGAGTAATCCACGTCCTTCGATCATCATTGCTGCAGGCGGAACTGGTGGACACGTATTTCCAGCTATTGCTATCGCCGATGCTCTACGCAAACTGCGTCCTGAAGCAATGATTACCTTTGTTGGCACACGCAACAAACTCGAATGGCAAGCGGTACCAAAAGCGGGATATCCTATTCGAAGCGTGTGGATCAGTGGATTTCATCGTCGATTGACGCTGCAAAATATTCTGTTTCCACTCAAGCTTGTAGTAAGTTTGTTCCAAAGTTATCGGATCATCCAATCCTTGAAACCGGATGTTTTTATATCCTGCGGTGGATATGTAGCGGGTCCGACAGGTTGGGTTGCTGGAAAGAAAAAGATTCTGAGTGTCATTCAGGAACAAAACAGTTTCCCGGGAGTCACGAACAGAATGTTAGCAAATAAGGCTTCGATTATCTATACCGCCTTTCAGCAGGCTGATCAGTGGTTGCCAGCTGGTAAAACAAAGCTTTTGGGAAATCCCACTCGCAGTAATCTGCGATCTGTATCGAAGGAAGATGGGTTGAAACATTTTGGACTGGCCACGGGTCGAAAAACCATCCTCATCCTCGGGGGTAGTGGTGGGGCCTTGAGTATAAACGAAGCCGTGCTGACACACCTGCCTATGTTGATGAACGAACTGAACGTTCAGTTGATCTGGCAAAGTGGAACCCGGTATTTAAAATCGCTGCGTGATCGCATTGATACCGCATCCTATCATGATCTAATCCTTATCGACTTCATACACAATATGCCTGCAGCGTTTGCAGCAGCAGATTTGGTGATCAGTCGGGCTGGTGCGAGCTCCTGCGCTGAGTTGATGCTAACCGGGAAACCGTCGATTCTTATCCCCTCCCCTAATGTTGCAGGAAATCATCAGATGATGAATGCAAAAGCAATGACGGAATCTGGTGCTGCAAAGGTTCTTGCCGACATCGATGCCAAACAGTCGCTAGGCTTAGTAATAGCCAATTTGATTAATGATGAAGTACAACTACGTCTGATGAGTGAATCCATGACAAAAATGGCAGCACCAAATGCAGCTGAAGACATTGCGCGCGACATTTTGGATCGTTTAGACAGGAGGATTCCTTAATGAGTAGCATTCTGCAACAACCGGTATTTGGTCGCGTTCGACATCTACATTTTGTAGGTATTGGAGGCATCGGCATGAGTGGTATGGCTGAAATCTTGATCCATCGTGGGTTTAAGGTAAGCGGTAGCGATGAGTCGATGGGCGAAACCACGGAGCGGTTGATATCCCTGGGTGCAAAGGTATTCAAAGGTCACTCAGCTGAGAATATCGAAGGTGCCGATGTTGTAGTGTACACTAGCGCCGTTACTGCCGATCAGAATGTGGAAACTCGCGAAGCCATCGCTCGTAAGATCCCTGTGATCAAACGTTCTGAAATGCTGGCTGAGTTGATGCGCATGAAATATGGCATCGCCATCGCAGGTACCCATGGCAAAACGACGACAACGACCATGACCGGTCTGGTGGTTCGTCAAGGGGGATTCGACCCTACCATTATGGTCGGAGGACGTGTACATAGCTTTGATCAGACCAATGCCGTAGTGGGTAAGGGAGATATCATGATCGTCGAAGCTGACGAGTACGACCGCACCTTCCTGAAATTGAGTCCAACCTTGGTGGTCATCACTAATATCGACACCGATCATCTCGATATCTATCATGATATCGAAGATATTAAGTCGGCATTCATCGAATTTGCGGCCAAGGTACCCTTCTATGGTGCTCTGGTTGTATGTCTTGACGATCCGATGGTTCGCAGTATTATGAGTCATGTTAGCCGCCGTACCGTTACGTACGGACTCACGCCTCAAGCGCAGCTTCGTGCTGTTGATATTCAGGCTGATGGTATGAGTAGTACCTTCCGAGTGGAGTTGGATCGTAAAGAGCTTGGCATGATCCGACTTGCATCGCCAGGAGTGCACAATGTTCGTAACGCTCTTGGTGCCATTGGCATTGGCCTGGAACTTGGAATGTCGTTTGATGATATCGCTGAGGGTATTTCAAGCTTTTCGGGAGTGATGCGCAGATTCCAGGTGAAGGGTGAGTCGCAGGGTGTCGTTGTAATTGACGACTACGCCCATCACCCGACAGAAGTACAGGCAACCCTTCAGGCTGCACGTGCTGGATGGAGCGACCGTCGCATTATAGCTGTTTTTCAGCCGCATTTATACTCTCGTACTCGTGACCTCTTCAATGAATTTGGGCTGTCGTTCTTCGACGCGGATATCTTGGTTCTAACCGATGTATATCCCTCCCGTGAGCAAGCGATCGAAGGAGTAAGTGGTGAGATGATCGCCAAAGCTGCCATCGATTATGGTCACCGACAGGTGCATTATCAAGCTGATAAAACTCAATTACCCGCTTTTTTAAAGGAGCTTTGCCAGGAGGGTGATATCGTAATCACGATGGGTGCAGGCGATATTTATCGATATGGTGAGCGTTTTTTAGAGGAATTAAAAAACAAGGGGGAAAACATTCAGAAATGAATTTGAGTGCACTGCATAGCACCTTCAAGGGTCAAATCCTGCTTAATGAGCCCCTATCCAACCACACCTGGTTGAAGATTGGTGGTCCGGCAGATCTTTTCCTGGTGCCATCATCAAAAGATGATGTAGTGCATGCTATCTCATTCTGTACGAATCATTCGCTACCGTTTACCATTCTCGGTAGTGGATCCAATGTCTTGGTCGGTGATAAGGGTATTCGTGGTGCGGTTATTGCATTGCATAAAACGCTCGATTACATGAATGTGGATGGGTCCAAGGTACGTGCAGGGGCCGGTATTTTGTTGCCTAAACTCGTACTGGATCTTCTGAAAGAAGGCTTCACTGGGATGGAAGGTCTTGGTGGTATACCCGGAACACTTGGTGGAGCCATCATCATGAATGCTGGTGCTTATGGTACCGAGATCTTCGAATTTGTAACTGATGTGGAGCTCATCAGAGATGGCGAGGTATACACATTAAGTAGAGATCAGATCCATTACACCTACAGAGCAACGGATCTGAACAACGACATCATCCTGGAAGTGGGTTTTGAATTTGAGCGTGGTGATGTGGAGATTGCCAAAGAACGTCGTAAAGAGTTGCTGGCAAAACGTAAAAACAGCCAACCACTTGATCGCCCTAACGCAGGTAGCATTTTCAAAAATCCAGATGGAGATTATGCCGGACGATTAATAGAAGTAAGCGGACTTAAAGGTACTCGTGTAGGTGATGCCGTTGTATCTGAGAAACATGCCAATTTTCTGGTCAATGATGGAAATGCCACCGCTTCCGATATGATGGCATTAATAAAATTGGTTCAGGACAAAGTGAAGGCAGACCATCACCAGGAACTGGAATTAGAAATCAAACTTTTAGGGGAGGGCTTTTATCATGGCTGATGCTGACCTAAAACAATTTGATCTCTTCGACCAGCAGCCTGATCCATCCGAGAGAAGGTATACGGCCAATGTACCCAAGGTCGATAAAACCGCTGTTGAACGCAGCAAACCCAAAAAGGTACTTAGCCAAGAGGCTGGTCCAACAGGGCAAACGGCTACGGCAACTCGCTTTACCCTGAAGTTCAGATATGTGGTGATGACTATGGTACTCGCTTTGGCAGTGAGTATATGGAGTTGGAATGCGAATCGAATGACCGTCGTAGAGAGCGTAGTCGTCAACGATCATTACTTCACAGATGAAGCAGATATTATTTCGCGTTCGGGCATCACACTCGGAGCTGAGGCAGAAAATATCATTCCTATGGATGTAATTCGCGCTGTTGAAAGGCTGCCTTATATTCGTCGGGCTGAGCTGGTACCTTTGCCACCGTCAACGTATTTAATCCGCGTTGAAGAGCGTCGCCCGATAGGATTAATAAAGCGTAGCGACATGATTCGGTATGTTGACAAAGATGGGGTATTGCTTCCATTAGTTGCTGGAAAAGCCTTGGAGGTCCCTTTGTTATACGGATTACCTATTCCGAATGCCACTGATACCCTGACCTCAGTTGCTTTTAAAGCAATGGGAGCATTCCTCGAAGCCCTGGATCGCTATGATATGGCTAAAATTACCATATCAGATGTTGCCTGGGAAGAGAATACGGGAATTGTTGCTGCCACTGGTGATTATGGAACTCGTCTAATCTTTGGATTCGATGGGTATGAATCAAAGCTGCGCACATGGCAGGCTTTTTATGCTCAGGTAGTGCCGAAAGCTGGTCTTGATGCTTTTGCACGGATAGATTTTCGATATGAGGGTCAAGTCGTTAGCCTTCGAAACCCATCATAATATGGATATGAATAGAAAAGTAACATTAAAACGGAATCAGGATCACTGATATGGAAGAACGAATCGTAGTTGGACTCGACATTGGTACTACCAAAGTGTGCGCAGTAGTCGCTTCGATGAGCGCCGACAAACAGATAAATATTTTGGGTTTAGGAAAAGCGCCCAGCGATGGTCTAAATCGAGGAGTCGTAGTTAATATTGATAAAACAGTACATGCTATACGAACAGCCATAGAGCAAGCTGAATTGGCTTCGGGTGTTGACGTACGTTCGGTATACGTAGGAATCGCCGGAGATCATATCAGAAGCTTACGCAGCAAGGGGGTTATCACGATCAATAACCGTGATAACGAGATCACGCCTCAGGATGTAGAGCGTCTCATTGAAGACTGCCAACGCATCATGTTGCCCACCGACCAACAGATTCTCCATGTGATTCCTCAGGAATTTATTGTGGATGGTCAGGATGGCATCACAGATCCGGTTGGGATGAGCGGAATCCGTATGGAAGCCGAAGTTCATATCGTAACAGGATTAGTTTCTGCGGTTAAGAATTTGTACCGCTGTGTAGAACGTGCCGGTTATGAGGTTGCAGATATCATCCTCGAGCCCCTAGCTTCCTCTTTTGCCGTACTTGATGACGAAGAAAAAGAAGCCGGTGTTGTCTTAGTCGACATCGGAGGAGGCACTACCGATATTGCCATTTTTCATGATAATACCATCCGTCATACGGCCGTCATCGCCATTGCAGGACAAAAAGTGACCGATGATATTCGCATGGGATTGAGTTTGCTGGAGGAACAAGCTGCTCGTCTGAAGCACGAAAGTGGAATCGCCTTTGCTCCACTGGTTGAACGTGAGGAGATCATCGTGGTACCCGGCATATCGGGACGCCCACCTAAAGAAATTAAAAAGAGTATACTGGCGCACATTATCCAGGCACGGATGGAAGAGATCCTGGAAATCGTGTCGTTCGAAATAAAGCGTAGTAAATATGCTGATCATCTAAGTGCTGGAGTGGTATTTAGCGGAGGTGGTGCCCTGCTACCCGGTCTTACCAATCTGGCCCAGGAGGTTCTCAGCATGGATGCAAAAATTGGCTACCCCTATAATGTAAAAGGCGGGCTGGTCAATGAGGTAAAGAATCCGATATATGCTACATCGGTAGGCTTGGTCATGCATGCATTTATGCAACGACCAGGTGTGGAGGAAGTAGAAGTTAAAGCCCCGAAATCAGCTGGTGTTCAACAGTTGATGGGTCGTCTAGGCGAAAGGATGAAGGGCTGGTTTAGTGAATTTTAATACGAACAATCCATAAGTAACAAACAGGAATAGAACCATGACTGACAAACATAAACCAAGCTTTGCATTTGATGCAGAAAGCCATGACATTGCAAAAATCCGAGTCATCGGTGTTGGAGGTGGTGGCGGAAACGCCATTAACAACATGATATCTAAGGGTCTGACCAATGTCGAATACGTTGCTTTAAACACGGATGCACAAGCACTGAAAACAAATAAAGCAGATGTTCTGATCCAGGTAGGTACCGCACTTACCGGTGGACTAGGAGCTGGAGCGCGTCCAGAAATCGGACGTGAAGCCGTCGAAGAAAATCGACACGAAATAGAAGAGAAAATCGAAGGTGCCGATATGGTCTTCGTAACCGCTGGGATGGGTGGTGGCACAGGAACAGGCGGCGCTCCTATCGTGGCAAATATTGCCAAACGCAAAGGTATATTGACCGTAGCGGTTGTTACTACACCGTTTACCTGCGAAGGGCGAGTGCGCATGAAATACGCCCTCGAAGGCATCAATGAACTCAAGAAAACATGTGATACCGTTATTGTTATTCCAAACGAGAAATTATTTGATATCTCAGATGAAGACACCACCTTAATGGATGCCTTCGATCTGGCCAATGAGGTTTTATATAATGCTACCCGTGGTATCTCTGATTTGATTTTAAATCCAGGTTTAATCAACCTCGACTTCGCCGACGTTCGCACAACCATGCAGGATGGTGGCGCGGCGATTATGGGATCAGCCGTTGCCAAAGGTCCTGATCGCGCCGAAATTGCTGCTCGTGAAGCTTTAAACTCACCTTTACTGGATGGTGTAAGCATTCGTGGAGCACGAAACGTACTCGTTAATATCTCAGCCGGTGCCGATCTGAAGATGCGTGAAACAACCACAGCAACTCGTATCATTCAACAGGAAGCAGGTGATGAAGCTGAAATCATTATGGGTACCGTTCTCGATGAGTCCTATGGCGAGGATATACGCATTACCGTTATTGCGACCGGTTTTGAGGTTTCAATCGACAATCGTCAGAATAAACTCAATACCACCGCAACCAACCAACGCGCAAGCGCCTACGTACCTGTCGAAAACCCTCTGGGTCGGGTAGAAGTACGCCGTGATATGGATATAGTGAATACCGTTTCTGAGACTATTAATGATGATACGGTTGCAGCAGCCACTACTTCGAGCGTAAGCATCCCAACAGCTGAAGATCGACCACGTCGCGTTGAAAACAACCCGTTTACAACGAGATATAAGGGTGAACAAAATCTTCGCAACCTCGATTCTCCAGCCATTCATCGCAGAGAGACCCTCTTACTGCGCAAAGAAGAGCCTGCTGCTGAATCTGAGGTACAGGAAGTATCGATGACAGGTACAGACAATGCTCGAGCTACCCGCAATATCCTGCTGAACAACAGGGAAGAGCGCATCGACAAATCTAACTCAGATCAACCTGCTTTCTTACGCAAGGTGATGGATTAATACGTATTGTCAGATGTTACTTATGGAGCCCCGGCCGCGCGAAAGCGTAGTCGGGGTTTTTTATTGCCGGAATCTTTTTAATGTATACATTCGGTCTTTCCTTACAGGAAATCCCACCACAACTTGAGACCAAGCAAAATGGCTAAAAGACCAAAAAGCTGCTGCAGACGCTTACGATTCACATATTGAGCGATCCGAACACCAAAAAGAGCTCCACCAGCACTGCCTATAACCAGGGGTAATGCAGCGCCAAAATCAACATGTCCCCAGGAGTACTGACTTAATCCCGGCGAAGAGGGTTCAAGTAAGGCCAATTGCATCCATCCGGAAAAAGCGAGCAAGATTACAACCATCGTCGAGGTGAGCGTTACCGTGCGAATGTGATGGTGATATACCAAGGTTAGAAAAGGGACCACCACGATTCCACCACCAATACCCACTAAACTCGAAACCAATCCAGCCATACCTCCAACAAAGGCATAATCCTTCATGGTGAGATCGACTGCCATATGCTCACGTTTAGACTCAACAGACTGCTGGTTATCCTGAAAAAAACGCCAAGCCATATAAAATAATACCAGGCTAAACAGGACCGAAAAAGCTCCCCGATCGTAATAGCCTGAATTGACAATCTGCTGGGCTATCCAGGTACCAAAAACGCCAAAAAGTGAAAGAAAAAGGGCGTTTTTTAGGAATAACTGATGTTTATGTAGTTGTGGAATGATGCTGCTGACGGCTGATGAAAATCCACAAAACAAGGAGGTTCCTATGGTCCATTTTACTGAGTCGGCAATCTCATGGTAATTGAACAGGTAGAAAAGAACCGGGGTAAAAATCATCCCCCCTCCTATGCCCAACAGACCCGTGAGAATTCCAGCAGTAAACCCAAGAATGAGAAAAAGTATACTAGTGAGGATTTCAGACATGGATGTAAGGGAATGGTCCAGATCTTCGTATGATCACCAAGGTCATATCATCATGCTGAGGCGCCCTTCCAACAAAACGATCCACTTCATCGATAATCTGTGCTACGATACGCTCTGAAGATTCGTCTTTCACTTCGTTCAGAAGACCTAACAAACGATGATCACCAAACATTTCTCTACGAATATTCATCGCCTCTGTAATACCATCCGTGTATAAACACAGATAACCCTCTTCAGGTATGGTAAGTCGCGTGGTTTGGATAGCATCAGGGAATCGATCATCAAACACTAGACCAACACCAATACCACTAGATGAAACATGGCGTGGATGACTGTCTTTCGCGGGTTTTAGAATCAGTGGATTATGACCAGCTCGAGCAAAAACAAACTCCCCGCTCAATGGATCTAAAATCCCATAGATCATCGTAACGAAAGTACCTTTATCGGAGTTCTTCAAGAATAGGCGATTGATCTCAGTGAGCATATCCGATGGATCTTCAATGCGTCCACTCAGACTTTGGATCATTCCTTTGATGAGCGTCATATAAAAAGCGGCCTGAATACCTTTTCCGCTTACATCACCGATAATGATCACCGTACGTCCATCTTCAAGAGCGATGAAATCATAAAAATCACCTCCGGTATCGAGTGCTGGCCGACACTGGGCAGCGATATCGAAATGGGGGATAGTTGGAGTGCTGTTAGGTAAGAAATTGAGTTGTACCGTTCGTGCAATTTCCAACTCTCGTTCGATCCGCTCTCTACTCGAGAGTTCAGCCACATATGATGGGATATATTCCGGGATTTCAGAAACATCTTGCCCGGCGCTAACAGCAGCAAGGCCAAATGAAAACAGAGATACGATAACGATGCCAAGAATGACCGAGCTCGTGAGATCGGGTGATTTGTAAATCAACCATCCTGAAATCCCTTCCCACATGATAAAGAAGATGAACATACCAATGAGTACCGTGGCAAAGCCATAGAATCGGTATAGTATCATGAAAATACCCATCCCGAGTATGCCGATGATCCAGGAACTACTTAAAGGAGCAATTTGGATGGGTAAAAGCTCAAGAAGGGTACCACCGCCAATAATAAAAACGGAGACCAGAAACCAATTTTTTCGAATATTCCAGGCAAAACTACCTAAACCAAGGAAGATGGAATAACTGAAGACAATACTCAAGAAACCGGCATACCCTATGGTTTCGAGAGCAGGTAAGACAGCCCGATCGACATTGAAGATCCTATCATCAGTATCGAATTGCATGTGTGCCTCAGGTAGAATAAGCATCGGTAGGAGGACCAATCCGGCAACAGCCACACCAGCAGATATTCCACGTATGAGGGCTAATCCAACAATCTTATTATAGAAGAAACCCCGTTTGAGTAATTCGAGGGTCTTCAGCTCATCGAACTGCGATACTCGAGCGAGCGACTCACCGGCTCCGGATAGCACAAAGGTTAGGATCGCTGCTCCGGCCCCAGCGGCTACCAGCAGTGGTATGAGCGCTAACAACTCAGGAGCAAAGCCACTGGCGTTCATTCCAGCTGAATGTAAAAAACGCAATAATAAAAACGTATCGGCGAAAACAGCAGCGACGATAGCATCCGTCAACGCAAACTTGAGGTCAATCAGGCGAGCATCAAGTCGCTTGATCATCACAATGAGCAAGCTTATGAAAAAGATGACAAAAATAACGACACTCACAACCTGGATAATCTGAGCACTGACCATCGTCTGGGCTGGATCCTTGTAGCGTACACTTGAGCGTATCTCATTTAGTGCCCCATAGGGGTAAACACTAACCTCAAGACCAACTTGCCATTCATCAGGGGCCTCCGGAAGGCTGAAACGTACTCTGGCATGAGAGTTACTCACTGCAAAAACGGTATCGGCGATTAAGGTTTGCTCGTACCAAAGGGTATTGCGAAGATGGTATTCTGCGATTTGGATCACTTCAGCACGTTTGAGATCATACCCTTTCCCTTCAGCCAACACCCACTCTGGGTTATTCGTTGTGTCGGAAAGAGAATCAGAACGGGCTCCAAGACGGAAGGTATTGATATCAAATCCCAACGATCGTATGTAGGTAGAATCATTTATACCGGAAGGATAGGGTACGCTCTCTTGTAAAGACACAGAACTGTCTAGCGAGCGTAAGGCCTGACGAACAGGAACAGAACGAACATGTTGAGCACGTAGAGATACAAGTGCTCCGTCGGTGCTCAATTGTACCGTAATCGTTGGAACAGTAGAGGTTGAAGGTACCGTTGAAGCAGTATCATCGGTTTCAGAAGCTACATCTTGAGAAGACCCACCATCAAGAGCGGTACCCGTATAGCTTACTTCGTAATAATACGGACGCAGCGGCTTCAAAGACTCCGGAATCGCTTGATTCGTGAACACAGATCTGCCATAATTTTCCTGAATCTCGTTGATGATAGCAGCATCACGCTGTAAACTGACAACCGGTTTTAGTTGTTCCGTCGAATAACCACTTCGATTGATGTAATCGGTCGCAAGTTGCAGCGCCTCATCTTTAGTAATACGTTGATCAAGGAATCGGTCAGGGTGTACCTTTGGGATGTACCAAAAATAGCTCAGCAAGGCAATCAGAGCGATGATGATAAGCAACACATCCTGTATGTTGAATCGATTTCTTTGCAAATCCTGAATGATTTTTAGGGAATAGAGCTATTCGAAAAAGAGCACAATCTATATTAAACGTATTTTATGCAAAGAAGTTATGTTTTTTTGCATTCCATTCATCACTTTCGCTATTCATCCTTGTGAAACGATGGGTTTTTGATCTGTTTGAGACGATCTGCAATAGATTTCTCTCTTCCCTGATCGCCCAGGGTAACCCATGATTGCTTGGTCAATGCATCGGGCAGGTATTGTTGATCGACCCAGTGAGCCGGATAATCATGAGGATAACGATACTGATCTGATGGGTTGTCGGATCTGCGAAACTTCGCTTCAAGTGCGTTGGCAGTTTTATCGCGCAGGTGACCAGGAACGGGTTCTACACCTCGTTCACGAATGTGATCGATGACACCAAATATCGCTGAAGTTGAATTGCTTTTTGGAGCTGTTGCACAGTAAAGAGTAGCATGTGCCAGGAAGTACCATCCTTCCGGCATACCCGTCTTGCGGAAACTTTCATGCAGGGATTCAATCAGGATCAGTGCTCCCGGATCGGCCAATCCGATATCTTCAGAGCAAAAAATGAGCAGTCTACGGAACACAAATTGTGGATCTTCACCACTTTCGATCAGAGCTGCCATCCAATACAATGAGGCATCCGGATCAGATCCACGCATCGATTTGATGAAGGCTGAAGCATAATGATAGTGCTCATTACCCGTACGATCGAATTTTAGGACCCTTTTGGGTACCGCTTGTCGAACCTGTTCCACATCCACGAATCGCCTGCCTTCTGCATCCGGTTGACTCGTCATCACCGCCGTCTCAAGTGCATTGAGGGCATTGCGGATATCACCACCCGCAATTTCAGCAAGATAGGTAATGGCTTTCGAATCCACATCAGGCTTCATCCTGGCCAGGCCTCGCTCTGTATCTTCGAGTGATCGCTGAAGCAAAATAGTGATGTCATCAACCGTATAGGGCTGCAACTCAAATAGCTGACATCGCGATAGCAATGGACCCACTAAAGCATAGTAGGGATTCTCCGTCGTTGCACCAATGAGTGTGAGTAACCCAGATTCAAGATGGGGTAAAAGGGCATCTTGTTGAGCTTTATTCCAACGGTGGATTTCATCAACAAACAAGAGGGTACGCCTACCCGTGCTATGTACTTCAGCCCTGGCTTTTTCGACCACCGTTTTGAGGTCTTTAACGCCATCTAGAACGGCATTGAGTACCAAAAAGAGCGCATTCATCTCGTTGGAGATGACGTAGGCAAGAGTCGTTTTGCCCGAGCTGGGAGGTCCGTAAAAGATGAGTGAACCGATTACCTGTTCCTGGATCATTCGACGCAGCAGCATACCCTCCCCTAGCAGATGCTTCTGTCCGGTATACTCCTGCAAACGCAGCGGACGCATTCGCGTGGCTAGTGGGGCATATCGGCTATGTGTCGAGTGGTGAGAGGGATCAGATGGGCCAAATAGATCCATATTAGAGGGGCAGGTTGTCGTGCTTCTTGCGAGGCACCGAATCGACCTTATTTTGAATGATTTCGAAGGCTCTTACGAGTTTAAGGCGGGTCTCTGAAGGTAGTATGACCTCATCGATGTAACCTCGAGCGGCGGCGAGGTAGGGGTTGGCGAACTTCTTCTCGTAGTCGAGTTCCAGCTCGGCCTGACGTGCTGCTTTATCGTCGGCTTTGGAAATTTCCTTTTTGAAGATGATCTCAACGGCGCCTTTGACCCCCATAACTGCGATTTCAGCTGATGGCCAGGCGATATTGTAATCCGCACGAATATGTTTGGAGTTCATCACATCATATGCCCCGCCATAGGCTTTACGGGTGATCACCGTAACCTTCGGCACGGTAGCCTCACAGAAGGCATACAGCAATTTGGCACCGTGTTTGATGATGCCTCCCCATTCCTGATCCGTTCCTGGTAAGAAGCCCGGAACATCCTCAAAGACGACCAGGGGAATATTGAAGGCATCGCAAAAACGAACGAATCGAGCCCCTTTAACGGAAGCGTTTATATCTAACACACCAGCCAAGGAGAGCGGCTGATTCGCAACGATACCCACACTCCGACCAGCCAGACGCGCAAACCCAACGATAATATTGTCGGCATAATCGGGATGGATTTCGAAGAAGGAGTCTTTGTCCATGATCCCTTCGATGACCTCTTTCATATCGTACGGTTTATTGGCACTATCAGGTACGATGTTCATCAAGGCCTCTGCTTTGGTGGCCTCAGGTTCTATAGATGCCTGTCGTGGTGTTTTTTCCTCACAATTTTGAGGTAGATAGCTCATCATAGAGCGTATCTGTAATAAGCAGTCGACGTCATTTTCACAGGCACGATGGGCAACACCCGATTTGGTACTGTGAGCTGATGCTCCGCCAAGATCTTCAGAGCTGACTTCCTCATGCGTCACCGTCTTGACAACGTTGGGTCCTGTAACAAACATGAAACTGGTATTCTTAACCATAAAGGTGAAATCCGTTATCGCAGGACTATAGACAGCTCCACCTGCACAGGGACCCATAATGGCGGAGATTTGTGGAATAACACCGGATGCCATACTATTTCGCCAGAATACTTCTGCATAACCTCCCAGAGAAGCGACCCCCTCTTGAATACGGGCACCACCGGAGTCGTTGAGACCGATGATGGGCACGCCATTTTTCATAGCAAGATCCATGATTTTGACCATCTTCTCAGCATGGGTTTCAGATAAGGAACCACCAAAAACAGTAAAATCCTGACTGAAAACATAGACAGGTCGTCCGTCGATAGTGCCGAAGCCTGTAACGATACCATCACCTAAATAAGACTCATTTTCAAGGCCGAAATCACGGCAACGATGGGTTACAAAGGCTCCTATTTCTTCAAAACTTCCCTTGTCGAGGAGTACATCAATACGTTCACGTGCCGTCAATTTTCCGGAGTCGTGCTGCTTGGCGATACGGGCTTCACCACCACCTAAAAGGGCTTCTTTACGGGTTTGAAGTAAGCGGTCAACGTTGGATGAGGACATAAAAACTAGATTATAGATCTGATGGAGAAAAGTAGGATTGAATCTGATCAATAAACTGAATGAGTACGGGATCCTGATAATCGAGATCCATAAGTTCAATAATCGATTCTTTGATAAAGAGTTGAGCTTCCGACCAATCACTTAGGGCTTCAATTGATCCCAAACTTCTGAAGTACATGAGTTCATTTCCCAAAAAGATGGAATCAACATAGTCAGACTCCTCAGGTTTAAGCCAGTCAACAAGAGCTATTTTCTGTTGGCCTAGGGAAATAGCCGGACCCGTTGTGATCTGAGTGTCTGATGGCTTTGATACAGGAAGAATAGTTTCGGATTCCACAGGTTCCGTGACTTCCTCATCAACATCCTCTAGAAATTGTTGCCAGATAGGTACAGTGGGTGTGCTACTCTTTTCCAGGATTTGCTCCGGCTCTGGCTCTGGCTGCGGCTCTGGCTCTGGCTCTGACTCAAACTCTTGCTCTGGTTCTGGCTCTAAATATGCATCTGAATCTGAATCAGAATCTGAATCAGAATCTGAATCTGAATCTGCATCTGTATCTGGAAGGAACGCAGAGGTCTGTATTGTAAGTGGTTCTTCTTCGAGTGCAGACTCTTCTTGCGAAGTAACTCCTGGGTTTGAGGCACGCGATTTCTCAGGTGCTGGACCAAGGGCAATACATTCGATAAACTTCGAACGATGAACAAAATCGTTATCCGATTCAAAAAGAGCCGCTAGATCATCACGTTGTTTGTCAATAAAAAAATCAACGATCAACTCTTTTTCAACCTTGTTCCCTGATAGTTGAAAAAGAAGATCTAAACTGTGGGCCCAGGCCAAAGGGCTGAATCCTTCGACATAGCGATCATCAACGACCTTGAGAACCCGCTGAGCATCACTTTTGGAAATTTCAGTCCATTTTTTGCGATCCATGTAGCGGATTAGTGCTACTGTCAGGTATTGGTTGACCGTGATACGTTCACTGCGACGTCGCAGGGTATTGATGGAGATAAGGGGATCCATTTCAAAGAGCACCTCGATCGTTCTGCTTCGGGGTCTGGAGAGCATGTCAA
Organism: uncultured Chitinophagales bacterium; assembly: GCA_964640035.1. Lineage (GTDB taxonomy): Bacteria > Bacteroidota > Rhodothermia > Balneolales > CAYWCV01 > CAYWCV01. Next base: position 13,246 of record CAZXGO010000014.1, on the reverse strand, counting down.
CAACATCAATAACCGCGTTATCAATGATTTCAGCTGCCCGTTGACGAGGCATACGTGTGAATGGCTGAGTCAGGGATATAAAATCCCTCATCGCTCGTTGAACGAGTGCTTGTTGATCATCAATCCACTCACTTTTCGAAATGTTCAGATCTTTTTGCAGGGATTCAGAAAGATCACACAGAATGCGATCAACGATAAAGCCAGGTATACCCAGCGCTCTTAAATCATCAGCAGAGAAGGATTGCTGCTCTTCCGGCAGAAGTTGAATGAAATGGGAGCTGACGTCACGGATGATTTGATTCATGGGCGTAATTTAAGACAAAATTTGATCATGATTGCCTATCTAAGCATCCATTTGATCTTATGATGAGGCTTTCCTTACTTTAGATCATGGCAACACTCAAGGTACACGCTCTTTCGAAACGATACGGATCCAAGCTTGTTATTCAGAAGCTAAGTTTTGAGGCTGATTCCGGCATTTATGGTATCGCCGGACCCAATGGATCTGGTAAGACAACCCTGATGAGGTGTTTGTCTGGACTCATGCGTCCAAGTTCCGGTTCGGTGGAGTGGATCATCGATGGCAAACCTGCAGATCGGTTTATGATGCGAAGCATGATTGGGCTTGCAGGTCCATGGCTTCAACTCTATCGTGAAATGAGTTGTTTCGAAAATCTCTCTTTTGTGGGGCAACTTCATTCTCTATCTGATCTGGATACTCGTATTGACCATTGTCTAGATCGGGTAGGATTGGCCACTATGAAACATCATGGCTATGGAGAACTCTCATCAGGACAGCAACAACGATTGAAAATTGCTTCAGCCATCCTTCATGAACCCAAGGTTCTGCTTCTCGACGAGCCTGGAACCAATTTAGATCAAGCTGGATTTGATATGGTTCGCACGCTTCTGGAGGAGAGTCGCCAACAGGGTCGACTGGTAATCCTTGCAAGTAACGAAGCTCAGGAACTGGACCTCTGCGATCACATTATTTCTGTTCAAGCCACCGCATAACGAATTCTATGTCACTATTTAACGCTGCAGAAGATCGGGCTTTAGCCCATTCATTGGTTGATTTCAGCCTCGAACTTAAACCTGGGGAACATGTACTCCTGCATTTAATTGGCCTCAACGGGATTGGTTTGCTTCAATGTCTGGTTGAGGAATGCCGAACTATCGGTGCGCATCCCTTTGTCAGAATCGACGACACCGAAATCCAACGGATCTTAATTGAAAAGGGGGATGCATCGTTCTGGAGGCAACAGACCATGGTGGAGCAGCTCCCCCTGATGAAGCAAATGGATGCTTATGTAGGGATTCGGGCCTCTGAAAACATCTTTGAAACTTCCCAAGCTGACAAATCGGCCTATAAAGCATACTCTGAGCATCTTTTAACTCCTGTGCACTTTGAGGAACGGGTTAATAATACGCGTTGGTGCGTACTGCGTTACCCATCACCCGCTTTTGCGATGAACGCAAAAATGCCAACCCGAGCCTTTACGGAATTTTATTACAAAGCCTGCCTGTTGGATTACCGTAGTTTACTCGAGCATATGAAGCCCCTCGAAGAACGCCTGCGTAAAGGCAAAGAAATACGTCTTCAGGGTGATGGCACCGATATTTCGTTTTCCATTGCAGGGCAAAATTGGATCCCCTGCTTTGGAAAACGCAACATTCCAGATGGTGAGCTCTTTAGTAGTCCCATTTTAGATAGCGTCAATGGTATGATCCGTTATGCGCCGAGCGTGTACCAAGGTAAGCCCTTTGAGTTCGTAGAGCTTGTCGTCAAAGACGGAGTGGTAATCGATTTCAATTCCAGTGACAATGCCTCACTAGAGGGAATTCTGGAAACCGATCCCGGTGCCCGCCGTTTTGGAGAATTCAGTTTTGGCTTGAATACGGAGATCCATAGCCCCATGTTCGATATTCTCTTTGACGAAAAGATCTATGGTTCCAATCACCTGACTTTGGGTAACGACTACGAAATCGCCTCCAATGGAAACCAAAGTAGTATCCATTGGGATCTGGTCTGTATCGGTGCCGACGTCTACCTCGACGGTGAGCTCATCCGCAAGGGGCGGCTTTTTGTCCCTGAGGACCTCCAAGCGCTCAACCCCAAAACAGTTTGATTACTCGACCCAGGCGTTCACGTCGTCAAAGACCTCAACAAAGCGTAGACTATCTCCATCTTTAGTCACCTGAACATCATATTCAGCACTACCCTCTGTGGTACGAGATAGGAGGAGGCTGGCAAGCTTGTTGGTGATTTCCGTCTGGATCAACCTCTTCAGCGGTCTGGCACCGTAACTTGGATGATATCCCTTTTCGGCTAGCCAGTCTTTGACGATATCCGAAACGCGGAGTTTCACCTTGTTACGAGCCAGCAGTGTGTAGACCTTAGCCAGCTGGATATCAACAATACTGCGAAGATGCTCACGTCCCAGCGGGTGGAAGACAATGGTATCATCAACACGGTTCAGAAATTCTGGACGAATCACCTGACGTAGATTTTCCAATAATTTCGTCTGCAATTCCTCATAGTCGCTCCATGAAAGCTCACCACCTTTTGCGTCAATACGTTGTTGGATGTACTGGGAGCCGATGTTGCTGGTCATGATAATCACGGTATTGGTAAAATCGACCGTTACCCCTTTATTATCTGTTAGACGACCATCATCGAGTACTTGTAAGAGCACATTAAACACATCCGGGTGAGCTTTTTCAATTTCATCGAGGAGCACTACTGAATAGGGGCGGCGGCGTACGGCTTCGGTCAGCTGCCCCCCCTCGTCGTAACCAACATAGCCTGGTGGGGCTCCAATCAAACGGCTTACGCTATGTTTTTCCATGTACTCACTCATGTCGATACGCACCATGGCCGTTTCGTCATTAAACAGGTAATCAGCTAGCGATCGAGCCAATTCCGTTTTACCTACCCCGGTAGATCCCAGAAAGATGAATGATCCAATGGGTCGGGAGGCATCCTGAAGACCGGCCCGAGCACGTCGAACCGCATTAGATACGGCTTCGATGGCTTGCCGTTGACCAATCACACGTTTGCCCAGCTCATCTTCAAGATGAAGTAGTTTGGCACGCTCCCCCTGGAGCATCTTTTTGACGGGAATACCGGTCCAGCGTGAAACGATATCAGCCACATCTTCGGCATCGACCTCTTCTTTGAGCATGGAGCGATCTGTTTGTACTTCGGCCAAACGCTTTTTGGTCTCTTCGAGCTCTGTATTAAGTTGAGTGATGGTGCCGTATCGAAGTTCGGCTACGCGGTCGAACTGACTGGCACGTTCGGCTTTTTCAGCCTCGTAACGAGCCAATTCGATGGCTTCCTTAAGTTCACGGCTCTTCTTGATAAGCTCTTTTTCATTACTCCAGTGAGCCTTGAGCATTGTGTAGTTTTCATTTAAGTTGGCAAGCTCTTTACCAATCTGATCCAACTTAGTAGTGTCATTTTCACGCTTTAAGGCTTCACGCTCGATTTCGAGCTGACGTATTTGTCGATCGATATTATCGAGTTCTTCGGGCATGCTATCGATTTCAATACGCAGGCGCGAGGCAGCCTCATCGACCAGGTCGATGGCTTTATCGGGAAGAAATCGGCCGCTAATGTAGCGATGCGACAGCTCAGCGGCAGCCACAATAGCTGAATCGGTGATACGTACCCCGTGGTGAACTTCATAACGCTCTTTTAAGCCACGCAAGATAGATACCGTATCTTCGACGCTGGGCTCCCCAACGAGTACCGTTTGCAGACGTCGCTCAAGAGCCTTGTCCTTTTCGATGTATTTCCGGTATTCAGCCAGGGTTGTGGCTCCAATCACGTGTAAATCGCCTCTGGCCATACTTGGTTTGAGAATGTTGGCGGCATCCATGGCTCCTTCGGTAGCACCAGCACCAACAAGAGTATGAATTTCGTCGATAAAGAGGATGATTTCGCCATCAGATTCAGCCACTTCTTTGACGACAGCTTTCAGACGATCTTCAAATTCACCGCGGTATTTGGCCCCAGCAACAAGAGCACCCATATCGAGGGCTACGATACGCTTGGTACGTAAGCCCTCAGGCACATCCCCTTTTACAATCCGCAAGGCCATGCCTTCGGCGATGGCTGTTTTACCCACACCAGGCTCCCCGATTAAAACCGGATTGTTTTTGGTTCGGCGAGTAAGGATTTGCATCACACGGCGGATTTCGTTGTCACGACCAATCACGGGATCGAGTTTATTCTTCTCGGCCAGCTCATTCAGGTCGCGGGCATATTTTTTTAGCGACTGATACCGGCTTTCCGCGTTTGGGTCGTCCACTTTTTGGGAACCCCGAACCTCCCGGATCGCTTTATTTAAGGCATCAACACTGAGACCCAATGTTTTGAGTGAGCTTGCCACTTCCGTCTTTGTGCTAGCGAGTGAAAGCAGGATGTGTTCTGAGCTGATGTACTCATCATCCATTTTAGTGGCTGTTTTAGAGGCCTGATCAATGACGTCTTTGATAGCATTAGACAGGTATTGTCCTCCCACCGAGGCGCCCGATACTACCGGTAAACGTGAGAGTAGTCGATCAATCTCCTGATCAAGTTGAGGCATGTTGAGCCCCAATTTTTTTAGAAGAGTGACCACCACACTATCAGGATCCGATATAAGTGCTCGGATCATATGTTCGGGTTCAAGGGCCTGGTGATTTCGGTTCGCAGCAAGGTCAAGAGCAGCCTGAATGGCTTCCTGAGCTTTTACAGTGTATTTATTGAAGTTCATTTGGATTGAATGACATTTCGTTTTCTTTGATTCAAACGGTGCGAATTTCGTGCCAAATAAAAAAAGGCGGAGCCAACCTGACGAAATTGCAGGTTAGCTCCGCCTTAAAAGGGGCTAGGCTTTGTTATACTTCGAATGCCAGATACATCGAGAAATTTCCTCGTACAATCTGAAGCAAAGCAACGGATCCTTTCGCCTTACGCGACATGATACCATTGAAGCTATCAACGGTTGGAGTGGCGGTGCGATCGACGGCAATAATCAGGTCGTTATCCCTCAAGCCATTAGCATAGGCTTCGGAGTTTGGGTCGATATTAGTGACCAAAACTCCTTTTTGGTTTGCATTCAGATTAAGGCGACGGGCTGTCTGCTCGTCAAAAGGATTCACACGAAAACCGAAGTTCTGTGAACTACGACCTGTATCGGCATCCTGAGGTGCGGCGGCAAGCTCATTTGGAAACTCAGCCAGAGTCACATCCAGACGACGCTCTTTACCGTCGCGCAGCACTTTCAGATTCGCTTTGTCGCCAGGTTTCATCGTACCCAACTTCAACCTGAAACGAGAGGCATTGGGTACTTTTTCACCATTGATTTCTACGACTACATCTCCACTTTCCAGTCCACCTTTTGCTGCGGGAGTATCGGGCTCAACATTCGCAATGATGACGCCTTCCGTACCATCTAGTTTCAGCGCTTTTGCCAGATTAGGATCGATATCCTGAGGAAATACGCCAAGATATGCACGTATAACACGTCCTTCGGAAATCAGGTCTTCCATGACACGACGAGCCATATTTACAGGTATGGCCAATCCGATACCCTGGAAACCTCCTGATCGGGTAACGATAGCGGAATTGATACCGATCAATTCACCATCCAGGTTGACCAGCGCACCCCCTGAATTACCTGGATTGATGGCAGCATCAGTTTGAATGAAATCTTCATAGGTAGGTCCACCATCCTGGGTTTGGGGCTGAGTCAAATTGTAGCGACCCTTACCGCTGATGATTCCCATAGTGACTGTACTAGCTAAATTAGCGGCCAAAGGAGATCCAATTGCCAGAACCATTTCACCAACACGCACCTCATCACTGTTACCGAGGTTTATCGGAGTAAGATCTGAAGCATTTGATACTTTGATCACTGCGATATCCGTGGCAGGATCAGAACCGATCAATCGGGCTGACAGCTGACGATTATCTTGGGTGGTTACGTAAATACTGTCCGAATTTGCTACTACGTGGTGGTTCGTTAAGATATATCCGTCGGTGGTGACGATAACACCAGAACCAAGGCCTTCCTGCGTGTATTCTCTTTGATTTTGACGAGGGTCCGGGTTTCCAAAAAAGAAATCAAACATATTCATGCCGGTATTCACCGTCACCGTTTTTTTGGTGGAGACGGTCACAACGGTTGGACTCGTAGCAGCGGCAATATCGCCGAGTGCCTTATTGATATCGCGCAGGCTGTTTACTTGTACCTGATCCGATGGAGAAGTGAGTGGACTAGAAGCAAATTTTGGTGCCCCAAATAAACTGGCGATATCCATACCTGTTACCGTATATCGAACAGCTACAAAGGCGACTAAAAGAAGGGCCAGGATGCCCAAACGGGAGAAGAGTTTATCCATAGGTTTCATAGAATATGAATCAATGCTAGGTTAAGTTACTCAAGGGTTCAACCATCTCTTGGCTGATAGATTAATGCAAATTGATTAATGCTGATAGATTAACACAGTGGGACTAAACGCAAAAACCCTTCACATTGGTATGTGAAGGGTTTTTAAAAATATACTTATTTAACTTCAATCGTTTTGCTGATGCCCTCATTTGTTTTTTCGAGGGTAATCGTGAGGATGCCATTATCGAAGTTTGCCTGAATCGAATCACGTTTGATTTCGTTGCTCAGGGTGAAACTACGATTAAACATGCCATAACCGGACTCAATGCGGTGATAACGCACTTTAGCACCTTCTTCGCTTTTTTCTTCGTGCTGGTATTTACGTTCCCCACTGATAACAAGACGGTTATCTTCGAGGCTGATCGTAATATCTTCTTTTTTCATACCTGGTAAGGTAACCTGAAGTTCAAAGCTCCGATCTTTTTCGACGATATCAACCGCAGGATTAAAACCTTCACGAAGAGGATTACGATTCATGGAATCCTGAAACAATTCATCTATAAGGTCAGAAAATCCACGATGAATTACGGGTGAACTAATTTTTTTAACGGGCAGGATACGTGTCATAGTCATGATGATATTAGGTTAGTTGTTATTTCATCAAACTATATTCAAAGAATGTGCCAACAGTTCTGTTATGAAGAACTGTCAGTCTGAGTCTGACGATATTACATTTATACTGTAATATTGTCTTTGGGATCCCGCCTATTTTCCGTTTTTTGTGTATTCACGAGCAATTTCGAAAGCCATTTCCAGGCTTTGTTCGTAGTTCAGGCGCGGATCACAATAGGTTTCATAATTGAGGCCAAGTCCATCCTCACCCAGCCCAACGGAGCCACCAACACACTCGGTAACATTATCTCCGGTTAATTCAAGATGCACACCGCCCAAATGGGTACCTTCGCTTCGATGGATTGCAAAGGTGGCACGAATTTCATTGAGGATATCATCAAACTTACGGCTTTTGTAAGAGCTGCTGGCTGAATAGGTGTTGCCATGCATGGGATCACAACTCCAAACTACTTTAAGACCTGCATCCCGAATCGCACGTACCAAGGGAGGTAATCCGTCGCTAACATGTTTCATGCCAAAACGGCTGATCAATACAATTTTTCCAGATTCATTATCTGGGTTGAGGCGTTCGATTATACGTAAAATTGTATTGGTGTCGAAGGGTGGGCCTACCTTGATGCCAACTGGATTTTCTATACCGCGAAGATATTCGACATGAGCACCTTCCAGATCGCGAGTGCGATTTCCAACCCAAACCATGTGCCCACTTAAGTTATAATGTCCATCACGATACGGCACCTTACGGGTTTGAGCCGTTTCGTAATACAAATTGAGGGCTTCGTGTGAGGTGTAGATTCGCACTTTTTTGAGTGTTACCAGTTTACCAGGACTGATAGATTCAACAAACTGAACGGCATTGGAAATACTACCAGCCAGGTTTTTGTATTCCTGGTAGTAGGGATTATTCTTCATGAAGTTCAACTCCCAGTATTCCGGGTGATGAAGATCTGTGAATCCACCTCCTTCGGTGAGCGCACGCACAAAATTTAGCGTCAGGGCTGATTTTTGATATCCTTCAATCAGACGGTTGGGATCGGCGCGACGTGCCTCGGGTGTCGCTTCAATGCGGTTGAAGAGATCTCCACGATAGATGGGTATTTCGGTTCCATCAACGACTTCAGATTCATTTGAGCGGGGTTTAGCATATTGCCCAGCCAATCGACCTACACGAATAACAGGTACTTTCATTTCATGGATGAGTACCAAACTCATCTGAAGGAGGACCTTGAGAATGTTAACAATCTTATTGGAGGTCACTTTATCGTACGATTCAGCACAGTCGCCACCTTGAAGAAGGAAGGCCTCACCCGTTTCGGCCAATGCAAGCTTTTGTTTCAGGCCTTCAACCTCCCAGGAAGTAACCAAAGGAGGATAGGAACTGATCTCATCGATTACTCTTTGAAGAGCAATGGGATCATCATATGCTGGAATTTGTTTAATCGTCTTGGTGGTCCATGAGTCAGGCGACCATGAATCGTTGGCAGTAGACATCAGAATCGATATATGAACGTATAGGGAGAGGTAAGAATAGGCAAATAAGGCATTGATGACAAGAAAATGGAAGCGCTTCTTTACGGAAAAAAGAAGACTCTTATCGAAAGATACCTACTGAGGGTCTAGAGGAGTAGATCGACGACTATGCCAAGATCTTCATTTACAGTAACGAGTCCACCAAAACGTGAGGGCGGTGTGAGTCCCCATTCAGACATGCGAAGCTTGATATGGGCTCGAAGTATGGTGGAGCCACGTTCGCTGTGGGTACGAAACAGGACATTATCCAGACTTTTCTTTTTTCCGGCTACGGTCAGATTCAGACGGCCAACGTAGGCATTGCCGTTGAATTCTAGTTGGAGAACATCTACGACGATGGCGGGATGTTGATCCACTTTGAGCGTCTTTTGAAAATCGCGATTCAGCAAGAAATTCCCGCAGCCGAATTCTTTAACGGGAATCGATAACAAGAGCAGGGTAGCTCCATTGTTGGAACCACCCTGCACTGCTATTGCGTTATTTCTGGTTTCTTTATCGAATACGCATCTAAATCCTCCAACAGATGTTTGTCCACTTACTGCCACCCGTTGACCCTGGATCACCAAGTTGGCTTTTCCACCGGGATCTAATGCAGTAAGTAGAAGAACAGATAATGCGAGATACAGAAAACCGGTCATAACAGATGCTTATTAGAAAGCAACGATACCTTCGATCATCAGACCGTTGAATTTACCTTTATGGCGGATATCAGTTGCTAAGAAATCTTTATACTCTTGGGTTACGTACTCAATTTTGGTGAGCACGTTTTTGGTTGCAAACCAACCGGCACCAATTTGGATTCGGTCGATTTGGATGTCGGCTGAATAACCAGCTGGTTTACCTTTTATTGTGTTATAGCGTCCACCGACATAAAAGTTCTCATTAGCGCCGAAGCGATAAAGACCTTCGACAGCTAGCTGGTTAAAGGTACGATCAGCAGTTTCGTTGGATGCTTTACCTTTAGATTGTTCGATGTTTCCAAACACTTCGAGTCCACCAAATTTCACAAATGGGTTTAAGACCAGGGAGGTGATGTTATCGGTAAGACCGGGGTTGTAGCGACCGGAGGTAAACTGAGCGGTTGGGGTAGCAGCCGTATTTTCGAGTACCAGGTAGTAGCGTGAACCGGCGCGGTCGCCACCATAGAGGGTATTCCGTGCAGAGCTCTTGGTAGTATAGAACGAACCTGTGAGGCGTACACGCAGGTCATCGTTAAGTTGTTTATCGTAGCCTAATTTTCCATATACGTTAGGAGCGCGATCATCTGGGCGGATGATACCACCCTGTATTTCACCGCCGCTGACGGCCACCATACCAAGAACACCTTCTTTTTGGAAGAGGATCTCGGCAGCTGTTTCGGTTGTGAAAGCATCCATGATAAGGTTACCCACAAATGGGTTGTACATGGCGTTACCGTTGTCGGAACGACGGAAATGCATGTCACCGTAGTTGATTTGCATGTGACCCACTTTGATGGTGAGGTTTTCCATCAGTTTGTCTAGGGCATCAACCCCAAGGAAGGTAAGTTTGTCGGCCTGGATGTATCCACCTTTTACCCAGGTTTCGTTGTGGTGACGTGAGGAGAGGTAGGCGATCAAATTAAGATGAACACCATCTTCCAAGGCTACGTCGAAATTCAAGTTAGCTGTGGCTAGGTTGAAGCCATTGCCGATTTTAATGAGTTGATTTTGGTTTACACCTCCGACAACACGAGGGGATGCGCCATTTTCGTGGCTCAACGATTGGAATTGTTGAGTGAAGTTAGCGCCAACGCGAACAACTAGTCCATCATACGTTACCGTATCTGCCTTGCCAGTTTCAAACACGTTGATCCCGCGTTTGTCGTAAGGACGCCAGAATTGAATGTCAGATGCTTTTTGAGCAAATGATGCAAGGGGTAAGAGAAGAGCCACAATAAGGGCACGGAGTATCGTTTTCATATACATTTCTACTTAGATGGGTTAAATTTGGCTGAGAATGAGAGTTTGACATCATTGCCGGTTTTTATCGTACCAAGCATAGCTGTCGGGGGGTCAATCTTGAATTCAGTCAATTTGGTTGAAAGGGAACCGGTAAACTGAAATACATCACCCATTTTGGTGACGGTTACCGGCATGGTTATAGATTTGGTAACACCAGCGATCGTCATGTCGCCGACAGCTGTCCAGGTAGTACCCTGACCCTGTTTGAGGTCTTTTAGGACATATTTAATTTCTGGATGAGCTTTTGTTTTAAGTGCTTTGTATGCATTTCCATCCATTTGGCTTTTGCCGCTCTTGAGTGATTCTGCATTAAAGCTTACGGATAAGGACTGAATCCCTTTAAGCGCACCATTTTCAACAGTCATCACTGCTTTGCCAGTTGCTTTTTGAGATTTCATATCCCAATCGTGTAAGGTCGAGGTTCCACTTACCTTTAATTCGACAGCACTGGCCATTGTATAATTGGTTTGTGCTAAGACAATCTGTGAACTTAGGCTGAGGAAGAGAACTGCCACAAAGGCAGTACAAATATTCGATAGTTTCATAACCAATCCGTTTGTTTTTTTAAGGCTTCAAAAAGTTAATCAGTGGATCTACTCTTCAATATGACTTTAGTCATATTTCCATATGTTTTTGGTCAGCGATAGGCGCAGAGTTTTACTGATCAATACCCGAATTGTTCCTGGATGGGGTACTCTGACACAGCGAAAAGGATGCTGTAAAGCCTGTGGTTCACATGTAAGCCAGACCTGGGTCAAATAGCTGAGCTCTATAGCAAAAAAAGGTCTTCGATTGGGGCGGAGAGAGAGGGATTCGAACCCTCGGTACCCAAAGAGTACACCTGTTTTCGAGACAGGCCCGATCGACCACTCCGGCATCTCTCCTTTATTTTTTTATCCTGCAGTTTAGGATATGATAAAATATGAACCTCTCTAAAGTGGCCTATTTTTTAAAATTTAAGCAGTTTTATGTTCCGGAACAATCCGGTAAAAAATGTACTTGTAGTTAAGGTTCGGATCTGGTTCAGAATAGTTCAAATTTTTCCCAAGTTTAGTCAATTAAACTTTTTACTTTAGATAATGCATAATAATACCCTCTTTTAAGGGGTTTTGTTCTCCACTTGGTTGCCTAACAAAAACTTACTACGTTAGATTATGATCCCTCCGCTATCAGACCGAAACCTCGTGGGTGGTCCCCTATTTTTTGAACTCCCAGTAGAAAGTCTCAGTGAATCTGATCTTGCCTCGCTCAAGTCGGACCCAAAGCGTGAGCTTGTTAAGGTTAAGATGTATGCCAACCGTCGTCGTATTCCGATTTGCAACGAAGATCATCATGACGAAGTGCCTGTTACCATTCATCCCAATCTCAGGAATCAGAGTTACGTGATCTGCAAGCACAATCGTGATCACGTGGTCGTAAAATATTTTGCAGAACTGCCAACGAGCGAACCACTCGATACAGATTCATTGAATTATCTGATCGATGAAATTCGCCCTCAACTTTTATTTCAGGCAAGTGAAGATCTGAAGATGACTCCTTTTGAGCTCATGAATCATATCTCAGATATTCACTATCACATCGAACCGGCGAAATAACTATTGATGGGAGTCACAACCGCACTGTGAAGCATTAAACCCTTGTGCGGGTCCCAACCATGGGAAGGCCTGACTTGCCCGATTGCGCTGCCACCAGAATTCAGGAGCAGGTCCGGTAGCCCCGTACTCACGCATACTGGCAGCATAATAGAGCTTCCCATTGATCATCGTGTAGCGTACGTGCTCTGTGTTGCGTATATCTTCGAGGGGATTGGCATCTAAAACGATCAGGTCAGCAAGTTTACCTACCTCTAAACTGCCAATATGTTTCTCCATACCCAAATAATGGGCGCCATTCCAGGTAGCCGAACGCAAGGTCTCCATGTTTGACTGTCCGCCCATCTGAATCATCCAGGTCTCCCAATGCGCGCCCAGACCCTGAAGCTGACCGTGGGCTCCCATATTGACTTTCACACCGGCATCAGCCAACTTTTTAGCTGAGCGACTCACTTCTATGAATCCAACCTCATATTCTTCCTGAGGTACCATCGTACGATGACGTGAACGGGCATCGACAATACTTCGAGGAGTAAATCTGAGCAAACGTTCTTTCGACCACACATCGGTATTTTGGTACCAGTAGAACTCCCCATTAAGGCTTCCATAATTCACAATTAAGGTGAGGGTATACCCTACTTTTGTGCTACTCCAGAACTTGGTAACATCATTGTACAATTTGGCGACTGGAATATTGTGCTCGACGCCAGTATGTCCATCCATGATCATAGTCATATTATGGAAGAAATGTGATCCACCCTCAGGCACAACGTTCATTTGGAGCTCTTTGGCGGCAGTGAGCACGTGTAAACGCTGGTCTCTCCGCGGTTGGTTGTAACTTTTCACCGAGAATGCTCCAAAGGCTTTCGTGCGACGAAGGGCTGAACGTGCATCCTCGAGATTATTAATTACTGCCTTGAAATCGCCATCCGCACCGTAAAGGATAATCCCGGTACTAAAGAGCCTTGGCCCTACCATGGCACCTGATGTGATAAGTTCTGAATGGGCGAAGATCATCTCCGTATGCGACGATGGATCATGCGAAGTAGTGACCCCATAGGCTAGATTCGCGTAGTAGTACCAGTTGTGCCGTGGACTAAGTCCCTCGCGGAAATCCCCCACGTGG
>CAZXGO010000013.1:39361-41262 GCA_964640035.1 uncultured Chitinophagales bacterium | reverse complement strand
CTGGGATTTAAGTTTTCAGTGGAATCCATTCGGAGATTTCAAGTATTACTATTTCACATTGAAGGTAAATGACGGCCAATTCCAGGGAATTCTTCAAAAGCTTCCCGGTCTTAACGTGTTAGATCAGGGCAGCAATCGAATTCGAAACAATCGTAATAACAGCAATTATTTCTAGGTAGAGGTGTATCTTTCCGCTGTTATGAAGGATTCCAAACATGTAGCCACAGCAGACGATCGCAAATGGATGCGTAAAGCCTTGGAACTTGCCGAAAAGGGAAGTGGATACGTTTCTCCTAATCCAATGGTGGGTTGTGTTATTGTTTCTGCTGATGGACGCCTCATCGGTAAAGGCTGGCATGAAAAATATGGTCAGGCACACGCTGAGATCAACGCCCTTAAATCGGTCAAAGATCCTTCTGATCTCCTTGATGCTACCGTCTATGTAAATTTGGAGCCATGCTCCCACCAGGGAAAGACCCCGCCATGTGCCCAAGCGTTGGCGAATCTACCCATCTCGCGCGTTGTGGTTGCAATGACCGACCCTAACCCCAAAGTGGATGGTCGCGGAATTGAGTTTCTTCGTCAGGCTGGTAAAAAAGTGGATGTGAGTGTCCTTGAAGACGAAGCCCGCCAACTAAATGAAGCCTTTATTTACTCTATACGATTTGGGAAAACCTGGGTTTTTCTAAAAATTGCCCAATCTCTGGATGGATATATTACAGCCCCCGATGGAGAACCTGGAATCTTTACAGATATTGAATCACAAAAACAGGTGCATCGATGGAGGGCCACCTATGATGGAGTCATGGTGGGAAGTTCGACGGCAATGCACGACAATCCACGGCTGACCGTTCGTCTTGTTGATGGTCGGCAACCAATGCGCATTGTTATCGATGGACCCTCTGCACTGCCTGAAGCTCTTCATTTGTTCTCCGATCAATATGAGCCAAAAACTATAAAGGTTACTTATACATCATCTGAAAAGGGTGACGTTTTGGATCCTATTTTGGAATTGTTACGTCCTGGGGGTTTTCGGGGACGAACTTTAGTAGTAGGTAAGAAAGATCATCACTGCGATCTAGCGGAAACCATCAGGCGATTGCCGGAATTTGGTGTCCACTCAGTAATGGTGGAAGGTGGTCAGGCCTTGAGTTCAGCATTAATCCGGGAGGGATTAGTGGATAAAATTGGTGTCTTTGTATCACCCTTTTTGTTGGGAGGAGGCACCCGTTCTATCTTAGGATTGGGTATTGATCGGCTATCTGAGCGACTGGATATTCGCCGGCAAGAATGGACCACCTACGGCAAAGATGTTTTATTAACGGGTTATTTCTAGAAAACTATGTTCACTGGAATCATTGAGTCAATCGGCAAAATAGTTGAGATCACAGACCTCGGCGGTGGTTTATCGCTTAAGGTTGAGAGCGAACTGGGCGAACATCTTCAGGTTGATGATAGTATTTCGGTAAATGGGGTGTGTCTGACTGTAGTGGCGCGTGGCAAGGATTATTTTAAGGTGGATGTAGTTGAGGAGACCATTCGTAAAACTTCCCTAGCTCAACTTAAGGCGAACTCTATCGTTAATTTGGAGCGAGCAATGATGATGAATGCACGGCTTGATGGCCATATTGTACAAGGTCATGTCGATGCTACCGGTGTGATTGAATCCATTGTTATGGAAGGTACCGGACGATTAGTCACGATTTCATATCCAGCAGCGTTCAAAGATCATATCATCGGAAGAGGCAGTATTGCTGTCGATGGGATTAGTTTGACGGTAGCGCGAGAAGAGGGGAATCAATTTGTGCTAGCGATCATACCGTATACCTGGGATCATACCAATTTCATTGCACAGCACGTAGGATCAGTGGTGAATCTCGAATTTGATATGATCGGTAAGT
>CAZXGO010000013.1:23555-39351 GCA_964640035.1 uncultured Chitinophagales bacterium | reverse complement strand
GATATCATGCAGCAAAAAAAAGCCCCTTTGGTATCCAGAGGGGCTTTTTTTAAGTTCTTACTGCTGGGTTAAGACTTTCAGTCGGTAGTCTTCGATATCAGCTTTCTTTTTGAGTTCCTCGATCCAGTTTTGCTGGAAGGTGGCCGTTCTGCTTTGCTCTAAGCGTGAACGAATAGCAGCTCGCTCAGCATCACTCAGATTAGCTTTGTCGGCCAATTGACGATTAGATACTTGTACAAGGTAGATAGCACTTTCGCCCTCAATCGGTTTGCTCATGGTGTTTAGTGCCAGTCCAAAGATTGTACCTACTACGGAAGGTTCAACACCGGCACCTGGAAGTGAGGTGTTGTTCAAGGTGACGGCATCCGCTACTTGAACTTCTTTGCCATTTGCACCAGCAATGGCATCCAGGCTTGATTGACCTTTAACAAGACCATTTACTTTGTCGAGCATCAGCTTTCTGCGCTTCTCATTGCGAACGAGGGTCTCGACTTGTGGGCGAATATCTTCAAGTGGACGTGTACCTTCAGGAATGATTTCTGTCACTTCCATTACGAGGAACTGGTTATCCATATCGACGGCATCAGAGATGTCATTAGCTTTAGCACGAGCCAGGTAATTCAAAACGACGCGGCTCTGGCCAAGTCCAGCGATAAAGGGGTTGCCTTCGGTAGCGAACCCTTCCTGAATTGGCAAGTTGCGACGCTGGGCTTCAGCTTCATATCCATCTTCACGTGCATAGAAACTGAAATCTTCTGCAGCTTTGGCTTGTGCGTCTACGGTTGCAAACGGATCAGCCTCTATATTCAGGGTGAACTCAGCAAACTTGACTTCCTGGGTTTCAACTCCGGTCACTTTGAAGATGTAGAATGAACCTTCATGTTCTACTGGACCCACAACATTACCCGTGGAAGCACTACCTAGAGCGTCAGCAATAGGCGTTGGAAGATCTTCCGTTTTTACATAACCGATGTCACCACCGTTGCTGCTGCTAGCAAAATCCTGGGAATTACTGGCCACCAACTCGGCAAAGTCAGCATTTCGGCGGGCTTCTTGAACCACTTCAAGGGCACGGACTAGTGTCTCTTCTTTATTTGCAACACTAAAAGGTAGTTGGATTTGAGATAGGCGCTTGAGTCGATCACCGTTGCGGCTATCGAGGCGTTTGATAACGGTTAAACGACCTGGTGATTCGATGATTTCGCTAACCTGGCCGTTTTGCATGCTGAATACCGATTCCAGGTCAACTAAAACCGCATTACGAGCACGAAAACTTCCGTTATAAGGGGTAGCAGATTGATTTTCCAACAGGAAGAGAGAGTCGTTTGTAGCTTGGACAAATGCTTCACGCAAGCGCTGCATTTCTGAACGAACACGGGTACTATCTTCCGTTGTAGCTTCTTTACTAAAGCTTACGTAGCGGAAACGGTATGATTTTTCCTGCTTGTAGCGCTCTGTATGTTTCTTGATGTATGCATTTAGCTCAGCATCCGTAACAGGAACATCTGCATCAGCGATCTCACTGTACGGGAAACGTACAAAGCGAGCATTTGCAGTAGAGTACTGGTTCATGAATTCGTATTCGATTTCGGCATCACTAATCATTACCGAGTTCATGACATAGCGATTAAGCTTTTCAACTGATGCCTGGTCGCGAAGCTGAGTCTCGATATTTACCCATATTTCAGCGTTTTCAGGGGCTTCGATCGCTTGCTGAAGTGCCGCACGATCGATGGTTCCGTCAGCACGTGTAAATTGTTGTGCGATAAACGGAGCTGGATTTGGTCCGTTGATCATATCAACGACCATTTCGTCGGTAACACGTATACCTAGACGATCCATCTCTGTTTTCAGAATTTTTTGCATCACCAGATTATCCCAGGCCAATTCTTCGTAATACGTACGAAGCTCTGCAGTGGCAGATTGCCCCGTTTGAGACTGGTAGTTCTGCATGTAGTTATTTACCGTTTGATTGTATTCTTCAAACGAGATGGCTTCACCGTTCACACTGCCCAGTGATCTTGGACCCGCTACAATGGAGTCAAATACTTGTGTATCAGCCAGTGACCAAAGAATTACAAACGAGAAGATGAGCACCCAAAGGATGTACTTTGTACTTGCTCTAAATTTGTCCATTAAACCCATTGATAGCCCCTAAATAGGTTGGTGCGTTACATTCATATTAGTTTCTCTAGGCTTTATTCCACGATATGGAATTACAAAGCGTAGCTAAGTAATATACGTTAACCTTTGCTGAATTTCAATGATTGCTCCTCAGAGCACCACTGGTCAGTGTCAGAATATCTTGATGAGTCCCCGGAGATATCGACGTGGGTTCTCGTCTAAATTCTTGACCAAATTCGACAAATGATTACTCAAGCTATCCAGATTATTGTACAATGAAGGATCATGAGCCATTTTTCCGAGAGAGCCTTCTCCACTGTTGATCTTTTCCAGGAGTGTGGCCAGTTCAGCGGATGTTTTTGCGAGTTCACGCGTCAGGGTATCAAATTGTACGGAGCTAGAATCAATATTGGCAACGATAGATGAAATCCCATTTCGATTCTCTGCAGTAATGCTATCAATGTTAGCCGTTATTTGCTCCAGATTAGCAATGACATTAGAGATGGATTGCTGATCGCGTTCCAGGATCAGGGTCAATGTGTTGGTGGTGCGATCCAAATTTCGAGCAATAGCCTGAAGATCCTGACGCATTTGTGCATTGAGCATGGTATCGACATTACCCAGGATATTATTCAGCGATTGCACGGTTAGTTCTGCTTCAGAGGCGATTATTTTACCTTTATCGGTGAGTTCACCTATGGCATCTGACTCTATTTGACCACGAATAACAGCATTATTTGTCAGAGGAGTATTTGAGTCGCCTCTAAGAATCTCGATCACCATAGTGCCTAAGAGATCGGCTGAGCGAATGTATGCGATCGATCCCTCCATGATGGTCACATTCTTGTCGATATTCATTTCGATTCTGACACTATCGTCGGGAGTAAAGCTGACCGTGCGAATGGTACCTATTTGAACTCCGCGATAACTTACGGGGCGACCCGGTGCCAGGCCTTTTGATTCGGCAAAAACGGCTGATATAACCTTACCTGGGCCAAGAATGGGGATATCCTTCATGAAGCGATAGCCTACAAAAGCAATCGCGATTGCCCCCAAAAGGGTAAAAGCAACTTTAACACTATTTGATCTGAGATTCACGGGAATAGCTCCTTAGATTAACTGATATTCACTGGCTTTAACGAAGGATTGTAATCGTTTGTGATCACTTTTCCTCAACTCTTCAATGGTGCCCATCCAACTTAATTTTTGTTCATCCAGAAAGGCAGCTTTATCTGCAATGCGTAACACGCTATGCATATCGTGGGATATAACAACGGACGTAATATCAAGGCTTTTGGCCATATTGATAATCAGGTCATTGATTTCGTCGGAGGTTTCCGGGTCAAGACCACTTGTGGGCTCATCATACAATAAATAATCGGGTTGCATAACGATAGCACGAGCCAAACCAACGCGTTTCCTCATCCCACCTGATAGCTCCGCAGTGCTCTTGTTGCCAATATTCTGAAGATTGACCATAGCCAGACATTCCATTGATTTTGCACGAATGTCTGACTCCGACAGGTTTGTGAAATAGCGTAAAGGGAAGGCCACGTTCTCAAATGCTGAGATTGAGTCGAACAAGGCCCCTCCCTGAAATAGCACACCGAAACGTTGTCTGATTTTGCGAAGCTCTACATAATTCAACTCATTGATGTTTCTTCCATCAATAATAACCTCTCCTTCATCCGGCTGTAAGAGAGCCACGATATGCTTAAGCAATACAGATTTTCCACAGCCTGATTTCCCGATGATAGCAAGAGTTTCGCCATCCTCAATATGCATATTCACATCTTTCCAGATGAGGTTACTACCAAAGCTTTTTGTCAGATTGCGTATTTCTATCATATGCTTACTATCATATGCTTAGAGTAGAACTGCGGCTAGAAAAAAATCAGAGAGGAGGACGTATACACAACTTAACACGGCAGCCTGTGTTGTAGCTTTACCAACTCCTTCGGCTCCACCGCTGGCATAATAGCCCTTGAAACTCGATACTGCCGTGATCACAAAACCGAAGACGAAGGCCTTAATCAGACCAAAGATAATATCGCGGGCAAAAAAGTACTCACGTCCGCCTTCTAAAAAGGTTTCGCTGGGTAAACCATTCATCACCCCAGCAACGATACCACCACCAATTCCAGCGGCAGTACAAACGACGTAGATCACTGGAAACATCAGAATTCCGGCCAGAACTCTGGGCACAACCAGATATGAAACGCTATTAAATCCCATAGTTTCGAGGGCATCGATCTGCTCAGAAACACGCATGGTACCCAACTCTGTGGCAATTCGGGCGCCAATACGGCCTGCGAGTACCAGGCTACTTATGGCTACCGATAATTCAATAATGATGGATTGAGTGACAATAGCACCGATTACGGATGCTGGCAAAAGGGATGATACAAGCTGATAGGAAGTTTGTATAGTCAGAACCGCTCCGGTAAATAAACCCGTAAGGATCACAATGGGAAGGGAGTCAAAACCCGTTTTTACAAACTCACTGACCAAATTACCTTTATAGGTACTAAACTCCGTTGATGATCGTATAGCTCGGTACAAAAGTAAAGTGAAGTCGCCAAAGTAGCGTAGCAGTTCCATCGTCAGGATGATGACTGAAGTTTTTCTGTTTCTGAATCGTGTCTGAAGCTGTAACTTATGCACTATGGGCTTTCGACACGACCGGTAAAATACGAATATCCAACATAACCATGCGGAATATCATTCTATCACGGACCATCGCAGGTGTAATTTTGGGGCTCTTTCTGCTACCAAGTGGGATCACACATGCACAAAGTCAGCAAAAAGCGGTATTCCGATTTTTAAATCTTCCGGTCTCGGCTCGTGCAGCAGCTTTGGGTGGGAATAATCCTGCGCTCTTTAATGCAGACCCGATCTATTTCCAGCTTAACCCAGCCTATCTGGCTTCCCCCGTTGAGCGATCAGCCGCACTCAACTACATGAACCACTTTGGGGATGTGAATTCCAGTTTTGTGAACACCGCCTTTGGTCTAAAAGAAATTGGAAATTTGGGTGTAGGGATTCGTTACACCGGTTACGGCGAATTTGATCGCATCGACGAAACAGGAACGGAAGAGGGTACCTTCCGAGCCTATGATATGGCTCTTAGTGTTGGTTTGGGTCGTAAAGTGGGAAGCTCGTTCAGTTATGGAGTTGCTCTTGATGTGATACAATCATCCTATGATGTGTATCAGGCATCTGGTATTGGTCTCAGCGGCGGATTCAGATATGAAGAAGAGGGTGGCAATTTGGTGCTGGCTGGTGCATTCAGCAACGTGGGTATTCAAATGGGTACCTTTAATGGTACCCGAGAGCCCTTCCCCACGGATGTTCGGGTGGGAGTTTCGATCAAGCCTGAATATGTTCCTGCTCGATTATCATTTATGTTATCAGGACTTAACGAATGGGATCAGCGTGTTCCATCCGATGACAATCCGCCTAGTCTCATGAGTAATCTTGCCAGACACCTGGCTGTTGGAACAGAACTTGTTTTTAGCGAAAACCTAAACCTGCGTTTGGGCTACAATCACTATCGTAACCAAGCCTACAAGAATGATGATGGGTTTGATTTTGCTGGCCTCAGTCTAGGATTTGGAATTCAGGTGAAGCGATTCACCTTTGATTTTAGCCGCAACGGGTATAGTGACCTTGGTGGAACCTATCAGTTGGGTGTTCGCACCAAAATCTGATCGATAGGTACGGTTTTTCCACATCTCAACGGTTAAAAATGCTATATTGACGGTGCAAATGGCGGATCTGCCGCACCACCACTCGACGCATTATCATCACTACAGATGGGACTTATACGCTATCTCACCGCTGGAGAATCACACGGACCATCCCTGACGGGAATCATTGAAGGCATACCTGCGGGTTTGCCCATTAGCGAAGACGATATAGCCCTAGAGTTGGCACGACGTCAGGAAGGGTATGGTCGTGGTGGACGTATGGCCTTTGAAAAGGATAAAGCAGAGATTTTATCTGGTGTTCGTTTCGGTAAAACCATGGGTGGACCCATCGCCCTACAGATGGAAAACAGAGCATTTGCAAAAGATGCAGACAACTGGCCTGTGGTTATGTCGAAGACCCCTGTTGATACGCAGGTTGATGCTATCACCATCCCAAGACCGGGTCATGCGGATCTTGTTGGTTTTCAGAAGTATGCCTACGACGATATACGTCCTGCCATCGAGCGCTCAAGTGCCCGCGAGACCGGCATGCGAGTAGCAGTTGGGGCCATCGCACGAAAAGTATTGGCTCAATTTGGTATCGAAATCGGTGGACACGTACTTCAGATCGGGGATATTGGCTATGCCGATTGGGAACAGGTGCGTCGCACAGCCGATCCAATCGCTGCTAAAGGTGGCCGATACCTTGCAGATACGGCAGATCAATCGGAGGTTCGTTGTCTGGATCCCAAGTTGTCGGAACACATGGTGGATACGATTAAAGCATGCCGTAAAGATGGCACCTCTTTGGGAGGGATCTATGAAATCATCATCACAGGGGTGCCAGCTGGTTTGGGTAGTTTCGTGCATTGGGATCGCAAGTTGGATGGGCTCATTGCTCAAGCCATTATGGGTACGCAAGCTATGAAAGGGGTTGAAATAGGCCTTGGATTTGAGTCGGGTAAACGAACAGGATTTGATGTGCATGATGAAATTAATTGGGAAGATGATCGTTATGGTCGTCGGTCGAACCGTGCTGGAGGTATCGAAGGAGGCATGAGTACCGGAATGCCCATCATCGTTCGTGGGGTCATGAAACCTATACCAACGATGCTCAAGCCGATCAAAACGGTAGACATTCGAACGAAGGAAGTTGTTGACACCCGCTATGAGCGCAGCGATGTCTGTGCCCTCCCGCGGGCAGTGGTAGTGGCGGAAAATGTGCTGGCACCCGTTATCGCAAATGCCTTTCTCGAAAAATTTGGCGGCGACTCCATCGAGGAAATCCAGATGCACTGGAAGTCCTTCCAGTCGCGTTAGTGTAGTTTTTTGACGATAGCAAACACGTTGAGGTGTCCTCGTATGAGTGAACGATTGACTCTGTTACGCACATTCTTGGCATCGGATCCCGACGATACCTTTAGCAGGTACGCACTAGCGATGGAATATCGAAAACAGGGTGATGTTCAAGGTTGTATCCAGGAACTAGAAATACTACTGATGAAAGATCCCAACTATGTTGGAGCGTATTATCATCTGGGAAAAAGTCTGATTCAGATAGGTGAACATCAAGATGCCATCGAGGTTTTTAAAAAGGGAATTACCTGTGCCAGTCAGGTTTCAGATACCCATGCCCTAAAAGAACTTAAAGAAGCGTTGATTGAAGTGGAATTGGATGTAGATTAGATGTATACTGCTATGATGACTGAAAGAAACTCTTTAATTCTACCTATTCTAGGGCTTTTTATCCTTTTTCTGTGGGCTGATGCCGCTATTTCACAGACGAGAATACATGAAGTAAAAGAAGGTGAGACGATTGTTTCTATCGCTATTGCCTATCAGATGACGGCAAACGAGCTTAAGGTCCTAAATCAACTTACAACAGACCGTTTGGCCATTGGTCAAAAACTTCGAGTTCGGGACATCGATCAAGTAGTCCCTCATTCAACTGTTTCTGCAGCGGTTGGAGTGCCGCCAGAAAAGGGTGCTGCTCTTTCAAGACGCGATTCACTACGAAGGGTTCATCAGATTCCTTTTAATGAGGAGGAACACGTTTGGTATTATGTCAAAAAAGATGATTCTGTCTCCGAAGTAGCCCGAAAACACGCGATGTCGATTGAGATGTTGCGTAGTTTCAATGGGGACTGGATATATACGATGCAGCTGGGTGATAGTCTGATCGTTCTCAAGCCGGTTATTGAGCCCGAAACCATGCCGCCGGTCGAACCACCGGTTACTGAAGAAATGCCACCGGTACCCCCAGTGCACTCACCACCTGTTGAAGAAGAGAAGGCTCCCCCGGTGGAGCTCAGTCCGCCACAAGTTGTTCAGGCAGACACACTTCAAATTGTGACAGATACTACCGAAGATGAAGTGATGATCATTATCGACAGAGGTCGATTTATAGGTCACACCGTCGGTCGAAATGAGCGTTTAGCATCAATCTTAGAGCGCTATCAGATGGAGGAATCTGATTTTAGAGCGCTAAATCCTGGTTTGCAGCAACGTATGCCCCGAGCAGGAGAAGAGGTTTTAGTATATGAGCCACCCAAGCAGACAGCAAAAAATCCGTATCTATCCGGAGAAATGAGTGGTGATCAGGAGGGCATGGAGGTTGCCCTTTTGTATGCAGATGCCGATAAAGGCACATTAACCGCTAGTGGGGAATTGTATAATCCAGCTAGCCTAACGGTAGGTCACCCAAGCGTCGCCTTGGGAAGTGTCCTATATCTTATGAATCCCGCAAATCTACGGGGTGTATTCGTTCGAGTAAATGATACGACTAACGAAAATGGCATCATGTTATCCGCTGCCGCAGCTAAAGCGCTGGGGGTAAATGAATCCGGAAAAGAAAGACTCATAGTAACCAGAGAATAAGCAAATCCGCGTATACGAAGATCGGTTGAGTGAATGAGCCTTAGTAAAGAAGAGTTGGATAAGCAGAAGGAATTCAATGCGGAGATGATCCCGCATCTGGATGCTTTGTATAATTTTGCGATTCGGTTATCGGCTGATCCCAACGATGCGGAGGATTTAGTGCAGGATACGATCGTTAAGGCCTATCGCTTCTTTTCAAGCTATGAGCGAGGTACGAACGCCAAAGCCTGGTTATTCCGGATTTTAAAAAACTCATACATCAACAACTATCGTAAGGTTTCAAAACAACCGTATCAGGTCGATTACGACGAAATATCCAGCTACTACGAAACGGTTCGCAGCGATCGTAGTGATACGACCGATATGGAACAAATTATCTATCGGGAGATGCTCGATGATGAGGTAACACGCGCCTTGAACCGCTTACCCGAAGATTTTCGTACCGTCGTATTACTGTGCGATATCGAAGGGTTTACCTACGAGGAAATAGCAAATATGCTGGACGTACCGATTGGAACAATCCGTTCACGTTTGCACCGTGGAAGAAATCTACTGCGTAGTAGTCTCACTAATTACGCCAGCCGCAGAGGATATTACGAGGAAGAAGACTAACGACCTCAGCGAATGGGTAACACAATTCGGAAGGTTGTTCCTTTGCCCGGCGCGGATTTATGTACGAACACCTTCCCACCATGGTACTCTTCAATAATGCGTCTGGTAAGGCTGAGCCCAAGTCCCCAACCGCGTTTCTTCGTGCTAAATCCCGGTTTGAACACTTCTTTGTGTAGCTTTTTATCCAGACCTTTACCGGTGTCCTCTACATCGATAATAAGTTGATCCTGCTCGCGATACGAGCGAATTGTAATGGATGATTTCTGCTGCTGAGGTTCGATGGCGTCGATAGCATTTTTAATGAGATTTTCGAGCGCCCATTGAAATAACTCTTCATTCAGCAATAAACGCGTTTCCGTTTCAATATCACGAATGATCGACACATGTTGATTCATTTGAGGGATACGTCTTCCCATATAATCAGCAACATTTTCGATGATGTTACCAACACGGTGGTCGCGGAGTTCAGGTGAAGAACCAATCTTACTAAATCGATCTGATACTCGTTGAAGTCGATCCACATCATTGCTTAGATCATGGATGATCTGAAGATTTTCTTTATTGAGATCAGACTCTTTGAGCAGAGAAATCCATCCATACAAGCTTGTTAGAGGAGTTCCCAGTTGGTGAGCAGCCTCACGAGCCATTCCTACCCAAAGATTTGACTGTTCCGTACGCCGGGTTGAACTCCAACTACTGTAGGCCAGACCCATAAACAGAGCAAGTACCCCAAACTGAACGTAGGGGAAATACCGCAAGGCTTGGATCGTACCACTCTCGCCATAATAGATATACTGAATTTGTTGTGTTTCAGGATTATCCGCTCCGACAATGATCTCAATGGGCGTGTTTAATGCTTTGTATTCAGCAACGAGCTCATCGGTAATACGATCGGGATCAATATTGTTTGAAAAGAGCACACTATCTTTAGAATCGACGCGTATGGCTGGAATTTCGATCCGATTATTTAAAATGATTTCTGTGTAAACAAAATCGAGAGATGGGTTGCTCAGATCGGCTGCTGCATTTTGAGCAATACGAATCCATTGGTCTTTCACCTCACGTGGCAGCGTTACATCCGACTCGATATTTTGGATCATATCATCGAGATCCTGCCGGGTATTCACATTTTGAGGCAGAGTAACGAATTGGAGGGCTTTTGCCCATAATTCGACACTGTTTCTCTCCTTTTCTCTAAGATTTCGAATTAGGAACTGAGTGTATACAACCGATCCAATGCCTAAGAGTAGGAGCAGCAGGATAAGGAGGGCACGGATCTGTTTGGGTGAGATTTCGAACGACATGGTCGTGAACCAGAGATAGGAAGTAGACCCTGTTAAAATACGATCTAGACCCGAAGCTACAAGCGATGGACTGAAATTAGGCTGAAACCTTACGTTTTACGTAGATCGGTGGAGCTTGATGTTCGATGGTCTGCTTGGTGATGATGCAGCGTTCGATATTACTCAAGGAAGGCAAGGTGAACATAATTTCAAGCATTGATTTTTCAATGATCGAACGTAAACCACGCGCACCTGTTTTGCGGTGTTGAGCCAGGCTTACTATCGAGCGCAATGCTTCATCTTCAAACTCCAGATCGATTCCCTCCATCTGGAAAAGGCGTTTGTATTGCTTGGTGATGGCATTTTTAGGCTCTGTGAGAATCGACATGAGCGATTCTGCAGTGAGTTCATGCAGGCCTGATATCACCGGCAGGCGACCGATAAGCTCTGGAATGATTCCGAAACGCTGAAGATCTTCAGGTTCGACATGACTAAAGATCTCTGGATCGTTTTTGTCGAATTTGACCTGTTCTTCTGCATGGAAGCCCATGGCACTCGTCGATAGACGACGGGACACAATTTCGGAGAGTCCGTCGAAAGCACCTCCACAGATGAAGAGCACATTTTTTGTGTTTACCTGGATGAAGCTTTGTTCCGGGTGCTTACGTCCACCTTTCGGGGCGACATTCGCCGTTGTTCCCTCAAGGATTTTGAGTAATGCTTGCTGAACCCCTTCGCCGGAGACATCACGCGTGATGGATGGGTTATCGCTTTTGCGGGCCACTTTATCGATTTCGTCGATGTAAATAATCCCCCGTTCGGCGCGTTCAAGGTCATAATCGGCAGCTTGAAGCAAACTGGTGAGGATACTTTCTACATCTTCGCCTACATAACCTGCTTCGGTGAGGGCTGTTGCATCGGCAATACAGAAGGGGACATCAATGATTTTTGCGAGGGTCCGGGCGATAAGCGTTTTACCCGAACCTGTCGGACCTAGTAATAGGATATTGCTTTTTTCGATCTCGATGCCATCAATCGTGTTATTCATCTCGGCGCTAATGCGCTTATAATGATTGTAAACGGCTACGGAGAGGGTTTTCTTGGCATGCTCCTGATCGATCACATATTCATCCAGCTTGGCTTTGATTTCAAGCGGTTTGAGCAGTGGGCGATAGTGAGCGGCACGCTTTTTACTGCGATTGCTAAGATCGTTTTTTACAATGACGGATGCATCGGTGACGCATCGATCACAGATATAGACTCCCGGACCAGCCACCATGCTATTGGCTTCAAAGTTGGTCTTGCCACAAAATGAGCAATGAATCGTGGTGTTTTCTTTGGCGTCGGACATCTTAGGTCTGTTTAAAACGTTGTCTTAACGGCGTACTACACGGTCGATTAAGCCGTATGCGAGGGCTTCGTCGGAGGTCATCCACTTATTACGGTCTGAATCCTGGATAATCTCTTCGACTTTCCGTTTCGCATGACCAGCGATGATTTCGCTGAGTTGCTGCTTGATGCGAATGATTTCGCGTGCTTCGATCTCGATATCAGAGGCTTGTCCCTGGGCACCACCAAGTGGCTGATGGATCATGATACGGGCATTGGGAAGAGCGGAGCGTTTGCCTTCTGCGCCGGCAGTGAGCAGAACGGCACCCATCGATGCCGCCATGCCGATACAGGTGGTTGCTACCTTGCATTTTACATACTGCATCGTATCGTAGATCGCCATACCCGCTGAAACCACCCCACCCGGACTATTGATATACATGTTAATGTCTTTCTCAGGATCTTCAGCTTCCAAAAAGAGCAACTGAGCCACGATAGAGCTGGCTACCACATCATTGATGGGGGAACCCAGAATGATGATGCGGTCTTTGAGAAGACGGGAGTAAATATCGTAGGCGCGCTCACCACGACTGGTGGTCTCGATAACCATTGGGATGAGGTTATCCTGAATAGGGGTGTGGTTGGTGTTAATGTCGTAGATAGGCTGCATGGAGAAGATTGAAGATTGAAGATTGAAGGCTGAAGAGTTGAAGAACAGGTGGTAGGTGGATTATAGAATCAATAACAATCATTAAGAATTATTTTGAATCATTAGCAATTATTTTGAATGATGTCTTCGGA
Source organism: uncultured Chitinophagales bacterium (assembly GCA_964640035.1). Classification (GTDB taxonomy): domain Bacteria; phylum Bacteroidota; class Rhodothermia; order Balneolales; family CAYWCV01; genus CAYWCV01. The sequence goes on along the minus strand of CAZXGO010000013.1, from coordinate 26,636 downwards.
ATGCTACTTATTGCTACTTATTGAAAATGATTGTAAGTGATTGTTAGCGATTGTTAGCGATTGTTCAATGTTTATGCTGGGCTTCGTGGCGTTCGCGTTGGCGGGCGGCGAAGCTGTCTTTATCTAAGCCGTTAATATTGACTTCTTCGGTCAATTTCGCAAATAGCTTTTGACCACGGATGGATAGGCGCAGGTCGTTGAGCATTTGCGTATTGGAGGCGTAGTACTGTTTGATGTACTCGACGGGGATATTGTACCGAGCCGCTTCATTGGCCAGGTAGGCATCCACATCTTCAGCACTCAGTTCAAGGTCGGGGTACTTGTTGACAAGGGCCTCAGAAATAAAACTCCAACGGGCTTCGCGGATGGCGGATGGACGCACGGTCTCGCGATACTGTTCCATATCGAAATCCGCCGGTATCTTGCCATCCATGCGTTTGGCGTAGTCTTCGTAGAAGGCGTTCGTCACCATATCGATCACCACGGTAGGGATGTCAAAGGTATGGGCGGCGATGATCATCTCACGCATATCGTTGTTGAACATCTCATCACTTTGCTGATCGTAATATTTCTGGATCTCAGATTTCAGCTGGGTACGAAATTCGTCGATCGTGCTGGCGGTGCCATTGGAGAGCTTTTGGAAGAAGTCGGCATCGGGTTCTTTGGCTTCAAAGGCTTCGATTTTGGAAAGGGCGATGCGGTAGCGGTCGGTGTTACCGGCCTCGCCAAGCTGGACCTCGGCCTCATAGCCTGGCTTTTTGCCCATCAGGGCTTCGCGGATCTGCTTGTTGGAATCCAGAGAAAGGTCGACGACTTGACCCTCTTCGGTGGATCCTTCGACGGCTTCACCTTTTTCATTGAGGAGGGTGGCATCGACGGTTACGCGATGGTCGGCTGTGACGGGGCCATCCACTTCGCTCCAGGTGGCTTCTTTCTTTAGCATACGCTGGAGTTCGTCTTCGACTTCGGCATCTGTGACATCATGGATGAGTTTATCGACGCTGATCTTGCTGATGTCGGCTAGATCGAAGGTTGGAGCTACTCCGATGCGCAAACGAGCTTCAAGTTGACCATTTTCCCATTTCATATCAAAGAACTGGGTCTCTCCGACAGGTTTATGGTCGGGTACGATATCGTTTTCGTAGACATCGAGCACAAATTTACGTGCCTCTTCCTGCTCAACGTCTTTACCGAAGCGTTTTTTGACGATGTCGAGGGGTACATGTCCCGGGCGAAAACCCGGCATATTGAGGGTAGAACGGAGTTTGCGGAGGGCTTTGTCGATAGAGACGGCTAAATCTTGTTCGGTAGCGGTAATGATAATTTCGCGGTCTACGCTACTGATCTCTTGAATGTCGATGTTCAACGTAAAGGTCCTTGTCGAAATGGATAGAAATGGGGGATAATAAGCTGCGTAAAATACGACATTTCGGGATCATTAGGAATGCCGGCTTTCCCTGAAGATGTTCTCTTTTAACGTAATTAGGAAGAGCGGGAATTTCTGAAGCTGCTATATGCTCTATTTCTGTGGCATCTGATACTTTATGGTCACTATGTGTAACCTGATATAAAAGGTCGTTGAGAAGACCAGAGACTTTTTGGGAAGGATATGGGAAGCCAGACACACCCAAAAATACTAATGCACTGCTATTCAATAATTTACAACGTAAAAAAGTACGAGAGGGGGGACTCGAACCCCCAAGCCGATTAAGGCACTAGATCCTAAATCTAGCGTGTATACCAATTTCACCACTCTCGCGGCCGGTATTTGCATCTAAAACGATGACAAATATCAAGGCAGAAACGTAAATTACTAAAACTCCTGCTAATTCTCAAGATTCAGCTTTCATCTGATCGCTACCACACCGCAATGAGTCCAACAGACCTTCTCTTCCTTTACATCACCTGCCCGACCAAAGAGCTCGCTCTCACTCTGTCGGAGCGTGCTATCCATGGTAAAATGGCCGCTTGTGCGAATATCCACGGACCCATCACCTCATTATACCCCTGGGAGGGGAAAATCCAGCAAGACACGGAATGGGTTCTTATTTTGAAAACGGCCCATACTCAGGTGGATTCCCTGACGGAGTTTATAGAAAAAGAGCATCCCTATCAGATCCCTTGTATCTTACAGATGCCTATTGTGGGTGGAAATGCCTCCTATATGCAATGGCTGCTGGACCAAATGGCATAGTAAACCCATGACTCCTATTCTTGATCATCAATCCCCTCGTGAAGGCGTTTTGCAATGGACCCTCAGGCGATCTTCTGCGCGCAATGCCGTCAACAATGAGGTGATGCTAGCTCTGGAAGACTCACTCGATCAGCTCGAAGTGGCTTCCCACTCAGATGCCATCCGTATCCTGGTGTTCACAGCCGATGGGGATCATTTCATCTCCGGTGGTGATCTCAAAGCCTTTGCTCATCTCAAAACAGCCGAGGAAGGATCGGAGATGGCCGAGCGCATGAAAAACATCCTCGCACGAATCGAACATCTTCCACAGCTAACCATCTGTCTGATCAATGGGGATGCTTACGGCGGTGGATGCGAGACGGCTCTGGCATTCGATCAGATTTGGATACGAGAGTCTGCTCGCATGGGTTTTATTCAAGCAAATGTTGGACTTATTCCGGGTTGGGGCGGATACCAGCGTCTTATTGAGCGAGTGGGTGTGCATCGGGCATATGCTTGGCTGGTGTCGCGTCATCGGGTGGATGCTCACACAGCTTTGAGTAGCGGATTGGTGGATCGTATCTTCGCGGCTGAAACCTTTCAGGCCTCGGTCGACGATGCTATTGCGGATATGCTGGTTACCGACAAGGATGTGATGAAAACCCTGAAATCCATCAAAAAGGCCTACATCGCTGAGCGTAAAGAACACCTCAGCGAAATGGAAGCCGCACTTTTTGCCACGCTCTGGGCTAGTGATGAGCATGCCCGTCGTGTTGAAGCCTTCCTAAACAGGAGTCGCTAGCTACGAACGTCTACTTTGATACAAGCCTTTTCGGACGTAGCACAACGGAGGCCTCGTATAATCCACCACTATCTCCACGACGGAAGATTTCGACCTTGATCGTATC
>CAZXGO010000013.1:15179-23545 GCA_964640035.1 uncultured Chitinophagales bacterium | reverse complement strand
CCTTCATCATAATCGCGCATCAGAGCTTCATAGTAATTTTTACTATGAAGCAGCTGATTATCAAGCTTCCAGAGAATATCCCCCGGGAGTATTCCAGCCTCGTAGGCGGGTCCGTCGCGATTAACGCCATATACATAGATCCCCTGGCTCAGGTAAGGCAAGTTAAAATCCAGGATGTCTTTGATCGTGATGTCACGAATGTCAAATCCCAGGTCGAAACTGGCTTTGACCTCGCCGGCATCCCGAAGCTGCTCGATGATCCGCACAACACGATTACTGGGGATGGCGAATCCCAGGCCGACGAAGCCATCACTCGTTCCACCGGTGTAAATGAACGTGTTGACACCGATAACCTGACCAAGCGCATTCAGGAGGGGTCCACCGCTATTGCCACTGTTAATAGAGGCGTCGGTCTGGATCATATCGCTGTATACGCGAGGATTTTGTGGATTGGGGCGAAAATCACGGTCGATGGCGCTTACCACGCCGACCGTTACCGTCGGGTTGCCGTCTTCAAAGAGACCAAAAGGATTACCCATCGCAATGCACCACTCGCCAACCATGATCTGGTCTGAATTGCCAAAACTCAGATAAGGAAGGGGATTGTCGGTGGTGATTTTTAGCAGGGATAGATCCGTGAGCTGGTCGATACCGATGATTTCGGCTTTATGACTTTCTCCGTTGGCGAAGGTGACCATCACCTCGGACGCATTCACTCCAACGACGTGTTGGTTCGTGACGACCAGGCCATCTTCGGAGATAATAAAACCGGATCCGAGGCTTTTGTACTCACGAAGCATGCCTGGGGAGTAGAAATTACCGAAGAACATATCGTAGAGATCCTGCTCGTAGTCGGCGGCCATCTCGGTGACGGTGACGCTGACCACAGCGTCGGTTGCAGCAGCTACTGCGCGGGTGATGGCGTTATGGCGACTGGCTTGCAGGGTTGAATCGGCCTCGGCAAGGGTCAACTCACCTGGCTTAGAACCGTTACCGGTACACGCCGATATCAGGATAATAAGGGTAACTACATAGAGTGATTTTAGCATAGCATGCGGATCAAATGGTGCTATAACGCTGATAAGCCCACCTTAAGTACACGGTCGATTGCTTCATGGAGAGGAGCATCGGTCCACCCACCAGCTGCTTTGGCATGGCCACCTCCTTCGAATTGTCGGGCCCATAGGTTGACATCGAGGGTGGATTTAGAGCGGAAACTCAATTTAATGCGACCCTCATATTCGATGAAAATGACAGCTGCTTCAACACCTTTTGTGCTCATCGGGTAGGAAACGAAGGCCTCGGTATCGCCATAGACCGTCCCCGTTTTTTGGAACATCTCCTGAGTGACGCAGATGATACCGATGCGACCACCGGCAAAAAACTGCATGGTACCCAGAGCCATTCCCAGAAGGGCGAATTGTGCCGGACTGCGTTGATCATAGAGTTGTTCGTGGACGATATTTGGCTTGAAATTGCCTCGTGTGAGCAGATCGGCTACAGCCATATGCGTACAAGGGCTCACACTATCAAAACGAAAGGAGCCGGTATCGGTAACCATGCCGGTATATAAAGCGATAGCCGCTTCACGAGATATCTGGTCGATACCCGATTCGAGGTAGAGCTCGTAAACCAACTGGGCCGTTGAGGAGGTCGATGTACTCCAATGGCGATCCGCGTAGATATCGACTGGACTCGGGTGATGGTCGATCAGATAGAGAGGTTTTCCAAGCGTGGCGGCGTATTCGGCCATTTTCCCGAATCGATCAGGGTGATTGCCATCAAGAAAGAGAATGCCATCACAGCTGTCAATGAGGTCTTTGGATGGTTTTTGAACCGGGAAATAGCCCTGTAACCATTCTAAATTATAAGGGGATGGGTCCTCGTTGAAAGCAATAGATGTTACACCGTGTTGCTGTAACCAAAGGCAGCAACCCACTTGCGAGCCTAGAGCGTCGCCGTCGGGACGTATATGGGTAAAAACTGCCAAACGTTGGTGGCGAAGAAGCGAGGAGACCAGTGAAATACTCATGGTATAAGATAAGGATTAAAAGGGCTTTTGGCCTATCTTTCGACCAATGATGAAAAAGGCCTCTATGTCGAAGGTTTTGATTGTAGGTAATGGGGAATCACCCCCAGCCTCATTTTTGCGTGCTCATTTTGATCAAGCGGATTGGTGTATCGCCGCCGATGGTGGTTATGACATCCTTAGAGCTGTTGGTATACGTCCTGATGTGGTGACCGGTGATCTGGATAGTCTGACTTCCCATGTTGAGGATGGAGTACGATTGGTGATGAATCCCGATCAGGAAACGAATGATCTGGAGAAGGCACTTCAACTGGCCCTCGACGAGGGAGCCCGTCATGCTGTGGTGATCGGTGCAACGGGCTTGAAGCTGGATCACACTCTAAAAAACCTTTCGGTGCTCCTGCAGTTTCACTCCAAATTTGAGTCCATCTGTTTCGACGACGAGCGCTGCAGGATGATCATATTGGAAAAAGAGACCGAATTGTCGTTGAAAATAGGAACCGATATTTCGTTGTATCCCATAAGTGGAAAAGTAGAAGGTATCGTAACACATGGTCTTAAATATTCATTAAACGATGAATTTCTTGAGAATGGTGTTCGGGATGGAAGTTCCAACGAGGTGGTATCGAATCCGGTGCGTATACAGTATAAAAGGGGTTATTTGTTAGCGATTATTCATCATTAATCAGAATCCTATGACAGCATTTTCTTTTTCATGGCTTGATTGGATGGTAGTTGCTGCTTATTTCGTATTACTTATCGTTTTATCGGTTCGTCGTGGTCGTCATCATGATTCGGAAGTTGGCTTTTTGTTGTCGGGTAGGACCATGAGTTTACCGGCTTTTGTAGCCACCTTAGTATCTACGTTTTATGGCGGTATTCTGGGTGTAGGCGAGTTTGGGTATTCCTATGGACTCGTTCAGGTCGTGGTTCTTGGTCTTCCTTTTTATGTGTTCTCGTTGGTATTTGCCTGGCTTGTAGCGGGGCGTATTCGCGAGCATGAGTCATTGACGCTGGTTGAAGCCATCCGAAATACCTATGGCGAGCGTTCGGGTAATCTGGCCTCGGTTTTGATTTTTTTGTTGGTGAGTCCTGCACCCTATATCCTGATGCTTGGCCTCATTTTTCAGTATATGAGTGGTGGGGATGGTGATTTTATGACCTATGCAATTCTGGTAGCCTTATTTTCGGTGGCTTATGTAAGTTTTGGAGGTTTTGATGCCGTTGTTCGTACCGATATGCTGCAGGTGATGTTGATGTTTGGGGGCTTTGTTACTCTTTTTGGATATGCTTGGTCTGCTTTTGGGGATCCTATTACACTCTGGGAATCTTTACCCGAAGGACATCGTGATCCGACGGGGGGCAATACCATCCAATATATTCTAATCTGGTTTTTTATTGCTTTGTGGACTTTTGTGGATCCTAGCTTTCATCAACGTTCATCGGCAGCAAAAACACCTGCAATTGCCCGTAAAGGGATTATTATTTCAGTGATATGTTGGATGATATTCGATTTTTTCACCCTTTTTACGGCTATGTATGGACTTCAGATCCTTGGAAGTATTGATCGAGGGATGATGGTATATCCCTACCTGGCTAATACGATTCTCCCTATAGGTCTGAAAGGGCTCTTTTTCGTCTCTTTATTAGCTACGATAATGTCGACGATGGATAGTTATATGTTTATATCGGGTCAGACGCTTGGTCGTGATTTTTTACTCCGCTACTCCAGAACCTTGGGGAGTATAGCCATCACCCGTCTGAGTATCTTTATTTCTGCGGTGCTGGGAGTAGCTTTGATCATCATTTATCCGAGTGTGATTGATCTGTGGTACGTAATTGGCACGGTGATCATACCCGGCTTGTTGTTGCCTGTGTTGGGGATTTATATTCCCAGACTTCGGCTTCAGAAAAAATATGTGTTAATGTATATGCTTATGAGTTCAGGATCGTCTCTGGTATGGCTTATGTTAGGGACGCTGTATCCTGATACACCTGGAGCGTATGCCTTTTTGGGTATTGAGCCTTTCTACCCTGGCTTGATGATAGGCCTTTTGGGTTTTCTAGTCTTAGAAAAAAGGTCTAGCGCTCTTTAAGCAGGTGAGATAGATTCCGTTTATGGATGGGGATCAGGTATTTGGTTTCCATAGCATCTTTATGGATACCCAATTCGCCGGTACCACGAAAATCGACCACGCAGTATTGTTCGATCACACTGAGCACTTCACCGATTCCATAGAATTCGGGACTGGGTCCGTAGTAGACTAAATCGCCATCTTGTAGTTCGTTAAAGGCGCGGCGATGATACGGCAGAACTACTGGAAGTTTGTCAAATCGATATGTGAGTCTGGTGTCTGACATGTGACTCTTAAGATACCAAAAAGGCTAAAAACAGGCTATTGACAGTGATGAATGTGGATAGTGCGTTGATGGTCGCCGGTATGTTCTATCGTTACGGACCAATATGTTGAACCGATCAGTTCGGGGATTCGTTCAGCCCATTCGATGACGTAGATGTCATTTCCGGCCAGGATTTCATCCAGGCCGATATCAAGGGCTTCCCGTTCAGAGGCGAGTCGGTAGGCATCGATATGATAGATTCTATTTTGGGACGTGCCGTATTCCTGAATGATGGAGTAGGTGGGTGAGCTCACATCATGTGTGGGGATATTGAAGGCTTGAGCGATCCCCTTGGTAAAGTGTGTTTTGCCGGCTCCGAGATCGCCGGAAAGACAGACGATATCTCCGGGTTTGAGCAGACGGCCCAGTTGCATCCCTGCGCTGATGGTCTCTTCGGGGGAATGACTCTGATAGTCCAGATCTTGGTTATGCACGGTTCTAACCCAACTTAGGTTTGAGGGTAATAATGGGTAGAATCATTTCTTGCATGGAAGCCCCACCGTGTTGGAAGGTATCGTTGTATTTATTTTGGAAACGATGATAATTGGTTGGGTATACGAAGAAATAATTTTCTTTGGCAAAGATGTAATTGGTACTGTGAGCACTTCGGGGGAGCATGTAATCGGCAGGTTTGTGCGCTATGATAGCCGCATCTTTATCGACTTTCAGATTACGGCCATATTTATATCGAAGGCTGGAAGAGGTATCGCGATCTCCGAGTACCTTGGTGTCTTTGAGGGAGCGAACGGACCCGTGATCAGTGGTAATGACAATAGTAACATCCTGGTTGGCCAGAGTTTTCAACATCTGAAACAAGGATGAATGTTGAAACCAGGTGCGTGTCAGGGATCTGAATCCTTTTTCATCGGGGGCAATTTCTTTGAGAACATCGGAATCAGAGCGTGAGTGAACCAGGGTATCCACAAAGTTGATCACAAAGGTACTTAGAGGAACTTGGGCATAATTAAGAATTCGATCTGCGATTTTTCGACCATCTTCGGTTTGAATGACTTTTTCGTATCGAGGCTGAATATCGAGTTTATGCCGCTTCATCAAATCCTGCAGGAATTCCGCTTCATACTTATTCAGGGAGGATTCATTTTCGTCGCTACTATCCCAGAGTCTGGGATATGTTTGCTCGATTTGAAGCGGGTATAATCCTGAGAAGATGGCATTTCTGGAGTAGGGTGTAGCGGTAGGCAGAATGGAGAAGTAGAAGTCATTCTCCATCGTATAGTAGGGATTCAGCAACTCCGAAAAGACGAGCCACTGATCATATCGCATACAGTCGATTACGAAAAACAACACTTTTCTACCTTTTTTCAGATGTGGGACAACATAGTTCGGAATGATATCCGGTGACAAAACGGGTCGGTCGGGAAGGCTTTCACGCAACCAGTACATGTACTCTTTTTCGATAAATCGGCCAAATTCTGAATTGGCCTGCTGAATTTGGTCGTCGAGTACCTGCCGCAAACCTTCATCGCTATTCTCAAGTTGCATATCCCACAAAGTGAGCTGGTGATAGGTGGCGTACCAATCGTTCCAGCTCATGTCGCCGGTGAGCTGATGCGATATCTCCCGGAAGCTACTTAAGTATGATTGGGCTGTTTTTTCATTTCGCAGACGGTGGCGATCCAGTATCCTCTTTATCGTCAGAATAATTTGGTTCGGGTTCACCGGTTTGATCAGGTAGTCAGATATCTTGGAGCCGATGGCATCCTCCATGATGGCTTCTTCCTCACTTTTCGTGATCATCACCACGGGGAGAACAGGCCACGACTGTTTAATACGGGCCAGAGTTGCCAGTCCATCCATGCCGGGCATTTGTTCATCAAGGAAAACGAGGTCGAAGCTGTTACGTTCGAGAATACTGAGTGCATCTTCCCCATTTGAACAAGGGGTTACCTGGAATCCTTTTTTTTCTAAAAAGATGATGTGCGGCCGTAAGGCATCGATCTCATCATCTACCCAGAGGATGTTAGTACTCATATGCTGAAAACCTGCGTTGTTTTAAAGACGAAGATACGGACGTATTTGTTCCCATTTTTTGGGACCGATTCCTTTTACCTTTACGATATGAGAAAGTTCTGAAAATGGTCCGTTTTCGTTTCGATAGTGAATGATGGCGTCTGCTGTCTTGGGTCCAATGCCGGGAATCAGAGTAAGTTCAGAAGCATTAGCCATATTAAGGGAAATACTATTCGGCGCAGGACTCTTCTTGGTGCTACTTTTAAACGATTTTTCGCCCGTTTTTGTAGCCGAAAGATCATTTGTGTTTAACGCTTGAGCAGGCATCTTATTGTCTTCATTGGTCAGTGCATACCGTTCCATAATGGCAGCCTCTTCGCTTAAGCGACGTTCCGATAGGACCCTAAAAAGGCTGTCAGTTTCAGCTACTTTTATTGGGTTACTCACATATGTGGGATCGACCGTGGCGGCTACGAGACTACCTAGTAGGATTAAGCTTGTCAGAAATATCATGCTTATTCGTTCTGACCTGGAGACCTTTAGTCGATCGAAAATAAAAAAAAGGACATTTTGTATCATGATGGCTTGCCTTTTCAGTTGTTTAGGTTTGAAGCATATGGGTTCTTTCCTATATGATGCATGCCAAAGCAAATCCTTACGCCAGATTTTAAAAAAATAAGAGCAGGCTTTTTCAAGTGTCATAACGTAGAAGTATGGGTATTGAACTATGGTTCAAAAGCATCAAGCTTAGATTATTTTATTACATTGCTCTATGCGTTCATTTTAATCATTATCTATCTCTATGGATCGTAAAGATTGGATCAAATCGACAAGCTTAAGTATGCTGGGTGCCATGGCGCTTCCACTGTATACTCCTGAGTTGAAATCATTGTTAACCCAGCGTTCAGCGAATGCCACAGGTCCAGTTCGGATGAATCTAAACGAAAATCCATATGGGCCATCCCCCAGGGTTTTTGAACAATTCATGGACTATCGTGCAGAATATTCCCAGTATCCTGGGCCTGCCTTTACTCAGCTTCGGGATATGGCAGCATCAACCCTTGGCGTACGTCCTGAGTGTTTGGTTGTAATGAATGGTTCTGTAGAAGTTTTGAAAACGGCTGGCTTGTTAGCCAACAAAAGAGGTGGTAAGGTGATTAGCCCAAAGCCAACGTATGACAATCTGGTCTTGTTTTCAGAATATCTGGGTAGTGAAGTTCGATGGGTTCCACTCACTGAAGACATGCAAACGGATCTTGATGGAATGTATGATGCGATTGACTCAGACACTGCAATGGTCTTTGTCGCAAACCCTGCCAATCCTACGGGTCTACACATCCCCCATGATAAACTTCTTTCATTCATTGACAGTATTCCCAAAGATGTACTCGTATTTGTTGATGAGGCCTATGCCGAATTAGCCACTGCTCCTGATTTTCGATCTATGGTTCCATGGTTGGACACCTATCCCAACATGATTATATCGCGAACGATGTCTAAGGCGTATGGTCTGGCAGGTTTTCGGATTGGGTATGGCATTGCTAATGAAGCTTTGGCAGCTGAACTCAATCAGCATCGTACCACGTATGTAACGGCCATTGGGGTACGCGCTGCCATGGCTGCTTTGGAGGATAAAGAATGGTTGGACCGTTGTGTGCAGGGGATGATTACGGAGCGAGAGCGTCTTTTAGGCTTTTTTAGAGAGCGAGATGTTCGGGTGGTAGATTCCCAAACAAATTTTCTATGGTACTATACCGGGATTGATTCCAGTGTGTATCAAGCTACTTTTTTGAAAGAGGGATTCCTTTTAGGACGTCCATTTGCACCCTATTTAGACTGGTGCAGGGTTACCCTACCCGGCCATGAAGATACTACTGCATTTATGCAGGCTTATGACCGCCTTTTTGGTTAATTAGTAAATTAACAAGAATTTGTAAGATAGATTAATGAGTACAATAAATAAAGA
>CAZXGO010000013.1:0-15169 GCA_964640035.1 uncultured Chitinophagales bacterium | reverse complement strand
GATCTTCCATTCGCTGTTTGTTTTTGCCAGTTGGATGGCATTAACCCCGCAGTGGCTGAAGTTTTTCCCAACATAAAAGGAGTACGGAACCCAAGCTGTTGCGATATGATCGTCAACCTGAATATCCATTTCTTCCGTGCGTTCATCCAAAATATCAGCACGTGGACGCGATACATTGCGAATAAAAAGTTCGGCAGGAGTGTGCTGGATGATTTCTTTCCCGTTTTGTTCAACCACAGATGCCAGCAAGGCATTTTGGGTGAAGCTTGAGCTTATCATTGTACTGTCGGCTAGCCGCATACCATCAAATAAACGCAGGATGGTTGCCCGAATGGCATCATGATCTGCGGATTGTCCATGAGCAGGGTGAGATAGGCAGGACAAAGAGAGGAGAAAGAATATGAGGAGTTGTTTTTTCATGAATATGATGGATTCAGTGTGTATAAGGTCACTTCAAAAACGTATGATCGAAGGCCAGAGGGAGCAGTTCGGCAGCGGAATCAAACACGCTCACTGATTCAGTTCCCATCAAATAGACCTTCATAGGATGGTTAAAGCGTCGCTCAGTCTCAAATAAAACTTGTCGGCAGCCACCGCAGGGCGGTGTTGGATGGGATACGGTTTTCCCATTTTTTTTGGCTGTCACGGCAATAGCCAGCACTTTCTTATCCGGATAATTTGCATTGGCAAAAAAAAGAGCAACGCGTTCTGCACAAAGTCCTGATGGGTAGGCTGCATTCTCCTGATTGTTTCCTTTTAGAATGGTGCCATCATCCAATAAGACCGCAGCACCTACTGAAAAACCTGAGTACACCGAATAGGCTTGATCACAAATCTGTTTTGCAGCTGATAGGAGTTCAAGGAGATGAGGTTCGATATCGGTTTCGAGATCGGTTTCCGAAACCGTTACGTTGACTTTTCTTTGTTTCATACCGTGAAATATACTCTGAAATCTAACTATGTGTACCTACAAGCCTGAAATCAAGGATAAGGTTTATATCGGAGAAACGTATCTTCAGTAAGCCTATCTCAAACTATTCAGGTGTTTTATTCATTTACAAAAGATAACCATCGTTATGCAAACCAAAGTTTTATCCTATTGGGAGCAACAAAGTTTTGATCGTGCGTATGATCTTATCGTTATCGGAGCAGGTATTGTCGGCTTATCGACGGCGTATTTTTATCAACGTTCTCATCCTAAGGCCCGGGTTTTAGTTCTTGAGCGGGGCTTCTATCCAGAAGGGGCAAGCACACGCAATGCCGGATTTGCCTGTTTTGGAAGTATCACTGAATTGTTAGACGATATTAAAACGGAACCTGAATCTGAGGTTAAAGCTCGAATGGTACGTCGTTATCGCGGTCTTGAACTTCTTAGAAACGAGTTAGGGGCCGGTACGATCCAGTTTTCGGCAACCGGTGGGTATGAAATCTTCGATGATCAGAATGAATATGAACAAGCCCTTGCACATATCGACGAATTCAATGATTGGATGGCCCACTCCCTATCGCACAGAAATGTGTACTCAGCGGATACCGCAGGTCCCTATCCAGCCATCAAAAATCGTCTGGAAGGATCTATCAACACTGGCGAGATGATGAAAACACTCATCAAAAAGACTCAGGATATGGGAGTCGAAATTCGCTTTAGTACACCGTTAGAGAGTTATGATGATCAATCTGTTGTTGTAGGTGGCGGAATTGTGCTGGGTTTCAACAAGTTACTCTTCGCCACCAATGGATTTAGTTCACGCTTATTGCCAGAGCTCAAGATTCAACCTGCCAGAGGCTTAGTAATGGTATCACAACCTATACCGGACCATCCATGGAAGGGGGTCTACCATTACGACAAAGGGTACATCTACTTCAGAGATGTAGATGGGCGCGTTCTTTTGGGCGGGGCGCGTAATATCGATTTTGAAGGAGAGACTACCGGCGAATTTGGTGTAAATGAGAAAATTAAGGAACGCCTCCTGGATTTTGCCGACCGTGTTCTAAATCTACCCAAAGGGTGGTCTATTGATTATGAATGGAGCGGCATCATGGGTTTTGCAGAGACAAAAAGCCCAGTGATCAAACACCTTCAGGGTCGTTGGTATATTGCTGCCGGCCTGGGTGGTATGGGTGTGGCTATGGGAATGGGATTGGGTAAAGAGGCGGCATCGATGCTAACTGTGCCGGTTTAGGAAGGACGTAGGACGTAGGACATAGGACGTAAGACGTAGGAGGGGTGGGGGCTTAGTTTTTGCCTAAGAGGTCGAGGACAAAGGCGAATTCGAGGGCCGTCAGTTTCAGGGATTCGAAACGTCCGGATTTGCCACCATGACTTGCTGCCATTTCAGTATGTAAGTAAAGGGGGTTTGTATCTGTTTTTAAGGTGCGAAGCTTGGCAACATACTTTGTCGGTTCAAAGTATTGAACCTGAGAGTCCCAGAATGAACTCGTGACCAACATGGCCGGGTACTCTTTAGCTTCCAGATTATCATAGGGAGAATACTGCTTCATGTAGTTGTAATAGGTACTATCGTATGGATTTCCCCATTCATCATACTCAACTGTCGTTAGCGGGATGGTTTCATCAAGCATCGTCGTCAAAACATCTACGAATGGCACTCCAATGATCATCCCTTTGAAAAGATCTGGACGCATATTTGCCACAGCACCCATCAATAAACCACCTGCTGAGGCTCCTTCAGCAAAGAGTGTATTTGATTGAGTGTACTTCTCTTCTATCAGATGCTCAGCTACAGCAACAAAATCGGTAAAGCTATTCATCTTCTTTAAAAGTTTACCATCTTCATACCATTGCCTGCCCATTTCCTGACCGCCTCGTATGTGGGCTATAGCATAGACAAAGCCACGATCCAGTAAGCTTAGGCGATTTGAGCTAAAGTACACATCGTAACTGTATCCGTAGGATCCGTAGCCGGCGAGCCAAAGAGGGTTCGAACCATCCTTTTTGAGGCCTTTTTTATAGACGATCGATACCGGGATTTTCGTACCATCTCCTGCTGTAGCCCATGATCGCTCAGCGACGTAATTGTTCTTATCGAAACCACCCAACACAGGTTGTTCCTTCAGCAGCGTTGTACTACGACTATTCATGTCATATTCAAAGACACTTGAAGGGGTTGTAAGTGACTCATATACATAGCGTAGTTTGGTGCTTTCGTACTCCGGGTTGTTACCGATACTGGCAAACCAGACCGGTTCTCCAAAGTCAACATAATGATCATCGCCACGTTGTTGATCAATGATTCGCAGGCGATTTAAGCCCTGACTTTTTTCGGATAGCACTAGATGGCGTTCAAATAGCTCCATCTGTTCAATGAGAACATCCTCTCGATGTGGGATGAGGACCGACCAGTTTGAAGCATCTGTTTTTGATTCTTTTGTCGTTAGAACCTGAAAATTCGTTGCCTTATCATTTGACAGGATATAAAAGGTGTCACCTACATGATCAACACTATACAGATGGTTTTTACCTCTGGGATGAAATAGTCTGAATGAGGCATTCGCATCATCGGCGTCTGCAATCTGAACATCGGAGGATAAGGTGCTGTAACTAATGATGGAGATAAAATCGCCCGACTTTGTGCGGCCTATGGCAGTGCTAAAACTGGAGTCCTCTTCATAATACACATCGGTATCTGAACCCGGCTCACCAAGGGTGTGTTTGCGTATGCGGTCGGCACGCAGGGTCTGAAGGTCTTTGGTGCCGTAATAAAGGGTTTTATTGTCGTTGACCCAAGCCACAGAAGTGATGTTAGGTACTTCGTAGGGAAAAATTTCACCCGTCTGTAGATCTTTAATGGACAAATTTGAAATGTATCGACCTAAGGTGTCAGCTGCGAATGCTACATACCGGTTATTAGGGCTAACCTCCATCATGGTCACGGAATAGTAATCATATCCCTTCGCCAGCTCGTTAACATCCAGTAAAACTTCTTCCGGTGCATCCATGGAGCCTTTTTTACGAGCATAGATCGGATACTCTCTACCAGCCTCATACCTGGTAAAGTAGATATATCCATTTTTGAAATAGGGAACCGATTCATCTGTCTCCTGAATGCGGGATTTCATTTCCTCAAATAAGGTATTCTGAAGTGTTTCGGTATGCTTCATCGACGCCTTCAGGTAGGCATTCTCTGCCTCAAGGTACTTCATCAGATTCGGGTTTTCACGCTCATTCATCCAATAAAAAGGATCGACACGATGGTGACCATGGATACTCAGGGTCTTAGGGATTTGCTCTGCGATAGGAGGATGTACAGACATGTCGGCCGGGCTACATTGGTAAAGAAAGATGGCGAGAAAGATAAGACGTGTATTCATCTTTGGAGTAAGAGGTGAAGATTTAAGATTGAAGATTGAAGATTGAAGAGTTGAAGAGTTGAAGAGGTGAGAAGTGAGGAGTTGAGGAGGAGGGGTGGGTGTAATGTAAATAAATAAGTGATTGAATGTGATTGACAATGATTGATCGAGATTGAAAGAGATTCAAAATAGGCATACATAGACCATATAATCACGGTGTGAAGTGCCGTTCTATTTCTATGGAAGACAGTAGGTTAATAATTGACTATACTTATGACAAAATCGAATTTTAGAGAATTTTGATAATTATTGGAGCTTTTTGATAAGATCAGTGTTCTCTTCATCCGTATCTTGAAGAGCATTGTTTGACACAATTCGCAGTTCAGTAAGTTAACATACGGCACGCGGCTTGAAACCCGGGTGCCGTTTTTTTTGGGTAACATCCAAAAAAAAAGACCCGAGGGTATCGGGCCTTTTGTAATCGATTAACGATGGCGTCTTTTTTGGGGTCGTTTTGGACGATCCTTACTTTCTTTCATCATCCTTTCCATTTGTTCAAAGCGCATCGTACGCCATTTCTCATATTGTTCAGGTGTTAGGATTTTTTTCATCTCAGCCTGATTTTTTTCCATACGGCTGGTCATTAGCTTCCGGCGTTCCATCATGAGTTCTCTGCGATCATCGCGAATTTTGGCGTTTTCAGCCATGTTACTTTCTCGCAGCTCTTTCATTTTTTCAACTTGCTCAGGACTCAATCCCAGCTCTTTTTGCAGTTTCCATTCCATAAATTCAGCGCCTGGGCCCTGTCCAGGACCAGGTCTACGCTGTGCCATAAGAGGACTAGTGATCAGTACACTCAGTAACACTATGGAAGAAATAATGTGTGATTTCATGTGAATCTGTTTTGAGGGTGATTAGAATAAAACCATAGACGTACATATCACCATTTTGTTCACAACACGACTATGAGTCTATGCCAAGAGTACCTCTCACATGGTTGGTATCATCGTTTCAGCCATGTCAGCAGATCATCGACATTACGTGTGTTTAGAATCTGATGTGCTGAAAAACCTGCTTTTCGAGCTATTTTTACACCATACTTTGTATCGTCGAGTCCATCGATAGCATGAGCATCCGGACAAATGGCTGAAAAGAGTCCTTCCTGGCGTGCTTTTCTTCCCCAGCGCCAATCCAGATCAAGCCGCCAGGGGTTAGCATTAATTTCGATGGCGGTCTTATGTGCTGCAGCATGTTCGATGATGGCAGACATGTCCAGCTTACTCTCTGCTCTTTTGAGGAGTAGGCGACCTGTTGGGTGACCAATAATATGCGAATACTTGTTTTCTACTGCTCTAATGAAGCGCTCCGTCATTTTGTCTTCTGGCATGTCGAGGGAGGCATGCACACTAGCGATCACAAGGTCGAAGCCAGCAAGCACGTCATCATCGTAGTCAAGAGAACCATCAGGTAAAATATCCGATTCAATGCCCTTCAAGACTCTGAAATTGATCTTCTGTTTTGCGAACTCCTCATTGAGGGCATCAATTTCTCTCCATTGACTAAACACCCGTTCGGTAGTGAGTCCGCCAGCATAGGCTGCGGTCCGTGAGTGATCGGTGATTCCCAGATAGGTATAGCCACGATCGATACAAGCCATAGCCATGTCTTTAATCGAGTACGCTCCATCACTCCACGTCGAGTGCGCATGAAGGATTCCCTTGAGATCCTTTTCTGTGATCAGGTGATCGGCGGTTTGCGTTTCGAAATGTTGAAGTTCGCCTGAGTATTCCCGCAATTCGGGTGGTATAAAATTTAAATTCAGGTGTTGGTAGATTTCCTCTTCAGATGAAATAGGAATTGGGCGATCGAAGTCGGTCTCGCCCGCATCATTTAAATAGAAAAGACCGTATTCATTCAGTGCCATACCACGATCACGGGCTCTTCCGCGCAGGAAGACATTATGCTCTTTGCTACCGGTGAAGTACATCAATGCAGCTGGATATGCCGTAGCATCGACAATGCGTAGATCCACTTGTCGACCTTGTTTCACCCTCACGGAGCATTTGGTTTCGCCTCGCCCCAGCACTTCGACAACGTCGTTGGCGTTCACGAAAGCCTCAAAAATTGGTTCTGCATCGTTGGCCTCTGCTTCAACTAATAGATCGATATCACCAATGGTTTCCAATCCTCTGCGGAAGGAACCAGCCACGGATACTTTTTGAATACCGGGTACATGTTCGAGAGAAGCGATTCGTTCACGGGCAATCAAGGCAGCCTCGTCGAGGCGGCAACGCGCAGAGTTATGTTCCATCCAATCGATGGATTTAAGAATTTTCTGTGCTGATTTTTCACCTAAGCCCGGCAGAGCAGCAATCGATCCATTTTGGCAGGCTTCTCTGAGTTGGTGAATTTCAGTGATTTGAAGAGCCTGATAGATTTTGGCAATATTCTTTGGTCCAAGTCCAGAGATATTGAGCCATTGCAATAAGCCAGATGGAATGCTTGCACGCAAGTCATCGAGAACGGGCATGGTACCGGTATGCACAAAAGCCTCCAAGTCGGCCGCGATAGATTTCCCAATACCGGGTATTGAATGTAATCGCCCTTCACGGGTTACCTGGACAACCGATTCATCCAGTGATTCTATTGCTCTGGCAGCTTTATCGAAGGCGATTGCTTTAAATTCGTTGGCACCAGCTATACGCAATAGGGTAGCCACTTCTTCGAGGGCTTCTGCAGCGCTTTGATTTGAGATCGAGTTACTCACGTATTTTTTATTGTAAGTTAACACTTCAGATTCAAAGCTGTGTGGGTGCTGCCATCATGTTGTCATCATCTACTGTTATATTGGCACGTTGAATGAATCTTTTTATGCCAATTAAGCACGCTATACATACCGGTTTTTCATTGAATGTTCTCTTGCAACAGGTTTTGCAGGGTGACCACAACAAGCAAATCATTCTGGTCGATTCGTCGGTGGACCAGGGACTCATTCGGCGTGCTCTTCAAAAAGAAATGGGTGGATGTTCTCCCAAAGTAGAGGTATTAAGCCGGCAGTTAGCGGCGTGGCTCAAGTTTTGCGTAGATGCAGGTAAACCCACGTTATTTTTGACTCCAACCGAAAGGCGATTAGCCATGAGCCTCTGGGTTGAGGAGGCCAGAATGGATCTATCCGATTCACAGATAGACCGTATACATCGAATGTTGAGTTGGATGTATGTGCAAGGGATGGATCCTGTGCGTCAGGAAGACATCATACCTGAGTATGGAAGGTATATTTCAGCATTTATACGCTGGATGCAAGATCGGTCCTGGCAGGATCGAAGTGCTCTTTTTTTACATGCAGATAAGGTCTCTCCTGCGTTGATTGGATACCATCAGGTGCATGTGTATCTACCTGGTATGATTGAGCCCTCTCAACAGAAGGCCTTGGATGCACTCATAAAGCGATCAGACGAGCACGTTGAATGGCATCTTTATGAGTTTTCAAGCGAGCTGGATGGTCGCATATCACAAGCGGCATCATCCGATACTTCGATGACGCATCATGACCTGATAACGGTAGGTACCCTACCATCGGGAAGTGTGCGCCTGGAGTTAGAACAGGTATTTTCCCATATCAAATCACGGTTTGTATCATCTGATCATGGTACAGATGATGCCCCGCAATATTTTTCCGACATAATGATTTTGGTCAGCGATATGGATCATTATGCTCATCACATTGAAATGGCTGCTCATCGTTTTGAGGTACCGACGAGCAGTACACAGGGTCCGGTGATGATCTCAGATCCTGCCATTGGTCGACTGCGACAATATCTTTATTTGTCGGTGAAGGATTTTCAGATAGATGATATTATTGATGTTTTTGCCGATCAGCTCATCCCTCTTTTAAGCCAGATCACTGATGAGATGGAGTCGCCGAATTTGCGAACCTTTGGAGCGTTCTGCAAGCGATACAATATCCGGAATCTGGACCAGTTGGAGCGCGAACTCGATCGTGCCTTGCACCGTGAAACAGAGCGTTCTGAAGCGATTTTACGAAAAACAAAGCCTGAAGCGGTACCTGAAGAACACCTTAATTTTGAACAGGTTCATGGTGAATTTTATCGTGACATTCGAAACCGTCTAGTGCGTCTTCGTGAGGAGTATCTGTCGGGATCTCAGCCTATGTCGCACTGGTACGAGTGGGCTAAAGCGATGTTGGATCGTTTGGGCGTGGTCAAAGACGCTGATCTGATGAATGCGATACGTGCTTTGGGTCGTACGATTGATAAAGCTCTTGCTAGCATTGGTCGACTAGGATATGATCCAGTAGCTCATCCAGAGGATTTTGCTCATGCTTTGGATGCGTTTATGAATGTGCGAATGACGCGCAACCAGCATCCGGGTGCCGTGATGGTGGCACCATTTGAGGAGGTCTCTTTTACGGACAGAAAATGGGTTTATGTTGTTGGGATGAGTGATGGATACCTACCCAAGCGTTCACGTATGGATGAGGTCTTCCCCAGGGCCGGTAAAGAGGTCTTATCTGTGTTACAATCGATCGAAAAAGATCATCATGAAGATGCCCGCCAACGATTGTCGGTCATTGCCAGAGAAGCTCGGCAATTGATACTCAGCTGGCCAACGATGGTCGCTGGTCGTGCTGTGATGGTCTCACCTTTGGTATTGGATGCTGCGTCCAACTTCCCGGACTGGCATCTGAGTCAGGTCGGTCCCATCGAGAAGGATGCTCGCTTAGACAGGCTTAGTCTCATCAAAGAAGCCTCAGCCTACCCTATCAGAAGGCTGGAGGATATTATCCCATTTGAGGATACGATTTCTCATGCACGATTAGTATCGGCGATAGCTTTGTGGCGTTCCAATCCGGACGAAATAGGATTATGGGAAGGGATGCTCAGTGTCCGGACACCCTGGGAGGTGGAAATGGATGGGATTCGCCAGCGAGCTTGGGGGCGTCTGACCAAGTCAGGCCATCTGCGTATGTCGGTTACCCGTTTCGATGAATTTTCCCAGTCGCCCCTGGAATATTTCTTCAAACGCATAGTACGTCTTCAAAAACCAGATGAATACAGTGACGAGGCAGAGCAAAACCGGAAGGGTGATTTACTTCATGCTATTCTGGAGCATTACTATACTCCAGCCTCTTCATTTGGACCCCTAATTCATCCAGCCGATGATCCTGAGGGTGCCAAAGCACGAATACGAACCATCGCCCAGGCCATCTTTGCCGAACACACCGAAGATCTTGGTCACCCGGATACGCCCTACCCCGAGTTACTCAAGACACAGATACTGAAAACCCTGGATGGATATATCGAAACGGAACAAATGGGTCCCGTTCAACTTGGTGTCCAGACACGATCCGAACTCAGGCCTTCAGTTTTTTGGGATTCGAAGCAACCTGCTACAGAAGTTGGATTTGAACTTATCCTGGATGTGGATCAGCTTCCTATTCGTATTCATGGCTTTATAGATCGTCTAGATACCAACAAAGAGGATACAAAACGAGTAGTATACGACTATAAAACGGGGAGTCTTTTTTCCATAAAACGATTTGATGAAGATACCAATCTGGGAATGTCTTTTCAGCTACCGATATACCTTCATAGTATGGACGTGGAGGGTGATAAAGAAATTTTGGCAGCCTACTATCACATCAGCATTTCAAAAGAGGGACAGGATATTCGGCTAAGAGGTCTCTTGGGTGATACCACTTTTGTCGACGATCTGGATAAAAAGCAGCGCCAAAAAGATTTTAAAGGGGTGATGTCTGCTTCTCAACGTCGCGCGTTTGTCCAGGCGATCATCGAATATAGGGTGAAGCCCATCATCAGGGCGATTCGTGAAGGCCGATTTCATCAATCGCTCACCAAGCCCTCCCCCTATTCTGATTACATGCGCATGAGTCGTTGGTCACAGGCAGTAAGTGATATGAGGAATATTGCTCTTATACATCTGGATCAGGATCCACAGGATATTTTTAATCGGTTTTACGTCAAGATGCCTGTTATCGATGTCTATAATCCTCAGGCATACCTGAGTGGGGAGACAAACGATGATTAGATACGAGCATGATAGATACGAGCATGATGTCGACAGCCTCGTTGCTGATACCCAATCGGATGTTCTCATCCAGGCGAGTGCCGGTACAGGTAAGACCTTTAATCTGACCAAGCGTGTCCTTGCGATTTTAATGAAGGACAGGATACCCATCGAGCAGATTTTGGTGATGACCTTCACCGATGCGGCTGCTGCAGAAATGCAAGATCGTATTTTCAAGGCTATTGTCGAGGCGGAAATGCAGGTCAAGGATAAGCAGCTAGCTGAGTTCCTCAGACTCCAAAAGCAGAACTTTGGCCGACACTCCATTGGAACGATCCATAGCTTTGCCGGGAAGGTAATACGCCAGTCGGGTGACGAGCTGGCTCTAATGCCCGTTCAGGCAACACCAGATGCTAGCAAAGCTACTGAACTCCTCAAGCTGAGTGCTCCTGCCTATTGGAACGAATCGTACGACCTGATCGACGAGTATACCAATACCCTATATCGATCGGCCTGGCAGCGCGAGTATATTCAGGCCTATGCCCAATATGAGCCCTGTTTTCGGATCTTAGAGAAAACAGGCAGCAGTTCCAGTTTCTTCCAGAAACTGGATAACCTTGCCAGCTTATCGGATGAACATCTTCGGGCCGCCGCTCAGATGAATCGTCAGGATGTACTCGCGATAGCTGAGCATTTTGCTCGCTCATTGGATGTGCAGATGCGCGCACCATGGAATCGGCTTAAGAAACTTGCGCTCTATCATCAGGATGCCTTCATCGAAGTTTTCCCTAATGAGCTTGAAGAGGCATTTCAACAGGCCTGGTTCACGAAGACAGGGATTTCCAAGAAAAAAATTGTCAAGCAACCACCAGGCATTGACAGGGAGGAATTGTCAGTCAGATTAGACCATCTGGTTAAACCCCTTTTGGCTTTGAAAGCGATTCAGGATCTCTATCGAAATCTACGCAGCTACGAAGATTCCGGTAGCTCAGATGAAGATCATTCCAGTGCTCTTCTCGATATATCTGTCCTGGAGACGATGCGGGATCTGGCCGATGTGGCGCTACGATGGAAAGTCTTTACCCGTTGGAAACGGGCACAAGCTGGACTGATGAACTTCGACGATCTTATCGAAGTCGCACATCGTCTCATGATGAATTTTCCGGCTGTTTTGGAACGTGTGAGTGACCGGTATCGTCATGTGCTTGTGGATGAATTCCAGGATACGGATAAGCGACAATATGAGATGATTCAGGCAATCACCTCGGCCTCAGGGAAGCGGAATGTTTTTTTGGTAGGCGACATGAAACAAGCGATTTATGGGTTCAGAGGTGGCAATGTTAGTTTGATACGCCGTGTCGAAGACGAGGTTCTTGAAGGCAAACGAATGATGCGGATGGCCACCTTGAAGGTTTCGTATCGGTCAGAGCCTGAAATCATTGACTTTGTCAACAGTTTGTTTTCTGTCGCCTTGAATCCCATCGAACATGAGCGGATGTTTCAGGCAAATTATTTACCTCTTGAAGCACGTGGGGATCAACCATCATCGGGTGCACCGGTTAACAGAGGAACGGTTCGAGTGATCCAATATGGAAACTTGAATGCGTTGAACTCTGATGATCTGCATGATCTGGACAAGTTAAAGGCCTATCGATTCAGCCTTCAGGGACCGCAGGTGATGGATGCATTCTACATCGCATCCTTTTTGGCAGGAATCAAAGCTGATCTGGATGGCTCTAACTACCCGGAATACCGAGATATCGGTGCGTTGATGCGCAACAATCAGCCTGCAGTAGGGGTCCTTGTTCGAAATAAGAGCAATATTGATCATTTGACAACGGCATTTCGGATCTTTGGCATCCAGGCGGTTGTTCGAGTTGGATCACGGTTTTTTGAGCGTCAAGAGGTCTCAGATCTATACTACTTGACGCGATTTTTAAATGATGCCTGGGATGATATGGCTTTGGCGGCGGTGCTAAGGTCTCCCTTAGTCGGATTAAGTGATGCTGGCTTATTGGCCATAGCCAACGCAGTTTCTGAGTCGAATACTTTTGAACCATGGTGGAAGATTATTCGTCGTGAAGAAGTACTTCGTACGATGATTCCACCCGATCGTGATGTCATGAATATTGCCTTGCCTAAACTAGCGGCCTGGCGTATGGCCGTTCGGGGACAGCGTTTGTCGACGATCCTCGAAAGGGCTATCCTGGACACCCCCTTCCTGGCTGGACAAGACGATGCCGTGATGGTTTCGGAGAATTGTTGGAAGCTCATCGACATCATTCGATCCCTAGAAGATAGGGGTCAGTCAGGGGTAGGAGAGATCTGTTCCTGGTTGACGACACAACTTGACATGACCGATGATACAGATGCTTTGGTGAGTGGAGAGGCAAGTGTTGAAATAACGACCATGCACCGATCCAAGGGCTTACAGTATCCGATGGTTATTTTGTCGAATATTTCAGCAAGGGGTCAACAGAACAGTGGTATCCATATATCGCCCATTGACACCCACGACGAGCACACCCCCTTGATTATATGGGCACCAAAAGATGGTTCTGATGATTCGTTTGATTCTGGCACGAAATCGTTTTTCAAGGAGCTTGTGCAGCATCAAAATCGTGAGCGAGAGCGGGCTGAAATCATCCGCTTATTCTACGTTGCCACGACCAGAGCCAAGCAGCATTTGGTGATATCGGATCCATCGGGGCTACAAACCAAAAACATCAAAAATCCTATTAAAGAGGCTCTTCAAGAATGGATGACACTTGCTATAGAACAGCAACCAGATTGGCTTACTCGTGAAGTGCTGAATCTGGAACATTATCAACAGCTTATGACGGAGATCATACAGCGGAATACACAGGTGTCTGAGCTAAGTACAGAAGCTACGAAGGCGCTGAAGCTCTTAGGTTCCGACATGTATGAGAGGGCGTATAAGGTCGGGACGGCTCCAATGGAGCGGCCCTCAGCGCAAAAAGAAGAAGAGCCTGTGGTCTCGACAGAGGTCCTTGCCCAGTGGAACGTCCTCCGTCCAAATGACGCAGGAACACTCATCCACCTTCTTCTGGATCTACCCATTGACGACCAGACACTCATCGATCAACGGCTTCGGTTTGAGGTGGAAGGACTGGAGTATGATGTGCATGCTGAGGGTTTAGACGATGATCTTATGCGTATATCTCAGCATGCACAGCTGGCTCGTAACGCATTGAAAGATCGATTTGGGGTCTTCAAAACATCGTACTCCGAACACGCCATTGAAGTTTATCTGGAGAATGAAGATGATCATACCACCGGGAAATGGCTCAGAGGAAGCATCGACTTACTTGCACAAACCGATCAGGGTGACTGGGTGATTGTCGATTTTAAAACAGCTGTCATGGCTCCGGATCAATGTGCTGTGTATGCCAGGGAAATGGGATATTTCCGTCAGCTTCGCCTGTATCAACAGGCGATGTTTACACTCAGCAAGGGTCAGATTCAGGTATCAGATGAACACTGTCTGTTACTCTTCACCGGACTCAAGGAAAAGCAGTGGCTTTCGTTAGCAGAACGGTAGAACATCATCCCTTGAGCCCGGAATGTTAAGGAGTGTTAAATCATGAATATGCAGTAGCTTAGAATATACTTTGCATCTACGAATGCCTATATTCTTCCGACGCTTCATCCTTTCCAGCACTACGCCATGAGAGTACCACACCAATTTCGAGGATTATCGGTTGCACTTGCAACGCCACTTACGCAACAGGGGCATATAGATTTTGATTCATGGGTTCGATTTCTGGAGTTTCAGATCCAGGGAGGAGTTGATCATCTTGTCGTTTGCGGTACTACCGGCGAGAGTCCAACCATCACCGATGATGAATATGCTCAACTAATGGAAGTGGCCATTGCTACCGCTAATAAGCGCGTGAGCGTTGTTGCAGGTTCAGGAACCAACGACACACGTCATGCGATCGAGCGGAGCCGGATTGCAGAAGAGGCTGGTGCAGATGGCTTGTTGGTGGTGAGCCCCTATTACAATAAGCCACCCCAACGGGGATTAGTTGCTCATTACACTGCGATTGCGGATGCCGTTGATCTACCTATCATCGTATACAATGTGCCAGGACGCACCGGCAGCAATATTCTTCCCGAGACCGTAGTGGCGATGTCTGCCCATCCCAATATCGTCGCTATAAAAGAAGCCAGCGGTGATATGAATCAGATCCTAAAGCTACTGTCGATCATCCCGGATGATATTACGGTCTTGGCAGGTGATGATAGTATGACTCTTCCGGTGATGGCAGCGGGCGGACATGGAGTTGTTTCCGTCGCAGCGAATGTGTTTCCCCAACAGATGGCGCAGCTACTTAAAACAATAGCTCAAGGGGATTGGAAGCTGGCTTCAGATAGCGTTGATCATATGATCGCCTTTTTCAATTTTATGTTTGTTGAAAGCAATCCCATCCCTGTGAAAGCGGCCCTCGCATACCATGGACACATGGAGAATGTCCTTCGTTTACCGCTGCAACCACTCGATCAAACGCTCTGGCCAGAGTTAGAAAAGCACATAAAGAAGATTGAAGAGGTGAAGAGGTGAAGATTGAAGAGATGAAGAGATGAAGAGTTGAAGATTGAAGATTGAAGGTTGAAGGTTGAAGGTTGAGGGGTGGAGGGTACTTCTTGCCAAATCGTTGGATAAGAAGTAGATTGTGGGTTTAAAAACCACTGGTCTTAATCTTTCTTATGAACTATATCTATCGAATGGCCACTCTGGTGGCGTTGATGGTTCTTGCTGTTGTTTTTAGTGCAAGTGCCCAGTTAA
>CAZXGO010000012.1:34390-41838 GCA_964640035.1 uncultured Chitinophagales bacterium | reverse complement strand
ATTGTTACCTTGATCATTTGATGCCTTGTTTATCCTTCCTTCCTCGATCTCAATTTTTACTATCTTCCCGATTATTCCCAAACTTTAGACTGTCCACATTATGCTTAGATCTGTATTTGTCGTTGCGCTGACTTTATTAAGCGTTGGTACTGTTCATGCTCAAGAGGTAGGATGGATGCGTTACCCATCCATATCACCGGATGGTTCAACCATCGTATTTACCTATAAAGGTGACCTTTACCGGGTTGCAGCAGCTGGAGGCTCAGCAACTCCCCTTACTATTCATGAGGCTCACGATTATCAGGCAGTGTGGACCCCCGACAGTAAGCATATCGTTTTTGCCAGTGATCGGTACGGCAACTTCGATCTCTACGTAATGCCCATCACCGGCGGAGAACCGCGTCGACTGACCTTTCATTCTGCCAACGAAGTCCCATTTTCTGTGAGTCCGGATGGTAAAAACATCCTTTTCGGTGCTCATCGTATGGATTTACCTGACAACCGGATGTTCCCAACTGCAGCCTTACCGGAGCTCTATACGATTCCTATTGAAGGCGGTCGTGTAGATCAGGTGCTCACCACCCCTGCCGACGAAGCCAAATACAGTAGTGATGGTAGATTTATTTTGTATCAGGATAATAAGGGTCGCGAAAACCCCTGGCGTAAACATCAACTCAGTAGGGTGACCCGCGATGTTTGGATGTACGACACCAAAGATGGAAGCCATAGGAAATTAAGCAGTTTTGAAGGGGATGATCGCAACCCCGTTTTCGCAGAAAATGATACCCGCGTGTATTATCTGAGCGAGAAAAGTGGCACCCTGAATGTGCACAGTTTCAGCGTGAGTAATCCATCGGACGAAAAGCAAGTCAGCAATTTCAAACTACATCCTGTGCGATTCCTAAGTACATCGAAGGATGGCACCTTGGCGTACAGTTACGATGGTGCAATTTACACTCAGAAACCGGGAAGTGAGCCGTCAAAACTAACCATAAGCATAGCAGCTGATAGCCGGATGAATGCCAGTAATGTCATCCAGGTAACTAGTGGCGCAAGTGCTATGGCGGCCTCACCAAACGGCAAAGAGATTGCTTTTATTAACCGAGGGGATATTTTTGTGACTTCCGTAGAAACGAATATGACCAAACAGGTCACAAAAACTCCGGAAATCGAAAAAGAGGTACAGTTTGCTCCCGATGGACGCACCTTATACTACACCTCTGAGCGCAACGGTAAGTGGTCCATTTTTTCCTCTCAGATTGTCAGAACCGAGGAGCCCTATTTCTTTGCATCAACACTGATCAAAGAAACTCCGATTCTTGAGAACGCGAATGAGAATTTCCAGCCAGTGCTTTCACCTGACGGAAAGGAATTGGCATTTATAGAGAATAGTAGCCATTTGAAGGTTTTAAATTTGGCAAGTAAGCAAGTCAGAACGCTTGCAGGTCCGGAAACCATAATATCTACACGCGATAACGACCAGATGCTTCGCTGGAGTCCGGATGGGAAATGGATCCTGTTCGAGATGTCTATTTCAGGCATCGCACCGGGAGAAGTTGGTTTGATTTCAACGGATGGAAAAGGTACAGCGATTAATTTAACCCGTAGTGGCTTTTCAGATCGTAGCCCAAGATGGATTCTCGATGGTAAAGCCATGATCTGGGCGAGTAACCGGGATGGTCTGAAAGGCGTTGCTCAAGAGGGAGCCTCACAATCAGATGTTTATGCCATGTTTTTCACCCAGGAAAGTTGGGATCGATTTCAGCTCAGCAAAGAGGAACTTGCCCTTCTGAAAGAATCCGAAGAAAAAGGAAAAACAAACGAACCTAAAGAGGCTTCATCCAAAGATGCGAAACCTGCAGCAGCAGTAAATTTCGATTGGGATGGGCTGTTCGAGCGCAAACAAAAACTTACCATTCATTCTTCGGCCCTCGCTGACTTCTTGATGAGCAAAGACGGTGACCATTTGTACTATCTTGCTCGTTTTGAGCGAGGTCACAATCTGTGGACCACAAATCTCAAAACACAGGAAACGAAAATACTTACCATCCTGAATGTAAATGGAGGCACACTGGCCTGGGATAAGGATCAAAAAAACATCTATTTAAATGCTGGTGGCACCTTATCCAAAATCGATCCGGGTTCCGGCAAGCGTGATATGATCAACTTCAGTTCTGAAGTAATGGTTGATCGAAGTGCTGACTTCCTTTCCATGTTTGATCAGGTTTGGAATCGCACCAACAAGACCTTTTATTCCGGAGATTTCCATGGTGCTGATTGGAATTTACTACGCAGTGAGTACCTCAAGCATCTCCCACATGTGGGGAATAACTATGAGTTTTCTGAGCTTTTGGCCGAGATGCTCGGTGAACTCAATATTTCTCATAGCGGATCTACCTACGGTGGTCCAAATAGGCCAACAAATGATGCAACCGGTCAGCTTGGTATCTTCTTCGACTATAAACACCGTGGTGTTGGTGTAAAAATCGTGGAAGTTCTGAAAGGAGGCCCGCTCGACAAAGCCGGATTAAATGTGAAACCGGGAACCATTATTGAAAAAATTGATGGCATGACGATCGAACCCACTATGGACATAGACGTCCTGCTCAATCGTAAAGCAGATAAGAATGTACTTTTGAGCCTGGATGAAGCGGGTAAGAAGCGTGATATTGTTGTAAAACCCATCAGCACAGGATCACAAAACAATTTATTATACCGTCGCTGGGTTGAACGTAATCGTGAAGAGGTGGAGCGTGAGAGTGGTGGTAAATTGGGTTATGTACATATCATAGGGATGAATGACGGAGCTTACCGTACGACGTTTGAGGAAATCATGGGTCGTTATCCAAACCATGAGGGTATGGTGGTAGATGTACGTTTCAATAATGGAGGTGATCTGGTCGCTGATTTGGAGATGTTCCTCAGTGGTAAACGTTTCTTTGAATACAGAAATCACCGGGTGTCTGTTGGATTTGAGCCTAATTTCCGCTGGACTAAACCAAGTATCTCTCTTGTGAATGAAGCAGCCTATAGTGACGGGCATTGCTACGCCTATATGTACCAGACCTTGAAAATCGGAAAATTGGTTGGTCAACCGGTTCCAGGTACTTGTTCATACGGTGGCTGGGGTATGATAGGTGAGGGCATACGTTGGGGTGTACCTGGCGTTGGGGTAAAAGGGATTGAAGGCGAGTATCTTGAAAACCGTCCAACATTCCCCGAAATCGAAGTTTTCAACCGTTTTGAAGACCTTTCAAGAGGTATCGACGAGCAGTTAAGAACAGCGATACGAGAGATGAAGAAATAAGATTGAAGAGTTGAGTTCAAAAATAAAAATCATATGAAAAACATGAGATGTAAGAATAGCATTTTAGCTTTGTTTATAGTTTTGGGATTCGCTGTAATTCCAACCAATGCACAGCGTAATCAAACACAGCCGGCACAGGCTACACCAACCGAAAGCGCCTTCACTCGTTTGACAGCGGGCGCAGAGAAACAAACCGGTTTTTTTGATGTGTATCGCAAGGATGACAAACTCTACATGGCTGTCCCTGTGGAGATGTTAAACCAAGATTTCCTTTTAAACTATCAGATAGCAAGGGGAATAGGGGCATCTGGTCTGTTTGGCGGTACAATGCTGAATATTTTCGAAGCAAATTTAGTTGCTTTTGAAATGCACGAAGGTAAGCTTTTTCTTGTAAAGCGACCACACCGTTATAAAGCACAGGATGGCACACCACAAGCCATTGCAGTGGATGTGAGTTATGGGGACTCTGTTTTGGAGACTGCGAAGATTGAAGCTTACTCCGATGATAAAACTAAAATCCTCATTAATGTATACGACTGGTTCGTGGGCGATTTATCGAATATCAGTCAACAAGTTCAATCTGCAGCATCACCGAGACCGGGAACCCCGGGTCGGGTAAGCTTTGACAAAAGTCGGAGTCATATCGAGAGTGCAAAATCGTTCCCCTTAAATACGAACATCCGCGCTCGCCTCACTTTTCGCAACAATGAGAGCTCGGGTCCTCGAAGTGTAGCCGATGCACGTTTTATTCCGGTATCCATCTTTTATTCGATGGCAGCATTACCTGAAACACCTATGCAAGTTCGTGAGGCTGATGATCGTATCGGTTACTTTATGACTGTTCATAAAGATTTTACTACCGATGATCACACTTTTTTCAAACGATACGTGAACCGCTGGCGCCTGGAATGTGATGGTGAGCCCGATTATGATGGATTATGCACTCCTAAAAAACCTATCACCTACTATATCGACCATTCCGTACCCGAAGCCTACCGCCAGGCCATGATGGAAGGGGTTTTGGCATGGAATGATGCCTATGAGGAAGCGGGCTTCCAAAATGCTGTAAAAACTGGCATCTTACCAGAGGGTGCTGATCCTGAAGATATTCGCTTCGCTACCTTACGCTGGAACACCTCAGATCAATCTGGATACAGTGCCATAGGCCCATCCATTGTCGATCCTCGTACAGGAGAAATCCTTGATGCCGATATGCTTTTTGAGGCGAATATGATTATCGGTGACCGAAATACCTATCGCCGCTTGATTGAGCCACGTAATGCCATCGACGAAATGTATAACACTAGCGAAGAAGAACTTGCTCTGATGGCCCAAGGTATCAAAACAGAAAGCTTCTTCGCAGAAATGGGTGCACAACAAGATCTAGTGCGTAGTTTTCTGCTATTTCGTGGACTCATGCGTCCAGGACAACCCGTTCCAAAGGATTTTTTGGATGATGCCATTCGATGGGTTACTATGCATGAAGTTGGTCACACCTTAGGTTTACGTCATAATTTCCGTTCATCAGCCGATACTCCTAATGACAAACTTAATGATCCAACTTTCACCGAGAAAAATGGGGTATTCAGTTCAGTGATGGAGTATCCGGCAGTGAATGTCGACAACAAAGGCAAAGCAGATGGACATTATTATAATAAGGGAGTTGGATCATACGACCGTTGGGCCATTCGATATGGATATATCCCTGAAGCCGATAAAGCAGCACAGGTAGCTCGACTAGCTGCACAACCCGGACGCGCTTTTGGAACCGACGATGATGCCCGTGGTGCAAGTGCAGTTGATCCTGATGTGAATACGTATGACCTGGGTCAGGATAATCTAGCCTGGGGTCGCGATAGAGCCACTATGATTCAAAATATGGTTCCTCGTTTGCCCGAAATAGCATTGGCTGACAATATGGCTTATCATGAGCTCACAGACATGTATCAGGCGATGTTACAACAATATTCACGGGCGCTGGCGCCTACAGTGAAGTATATCGGTGGGCAGTATCAATATCGTGATCACGTTGGAGACCCTGATGGTCGTAAGCCTTTTGAACCGATTAATAAGGCGCGCCAACAGGAGGCATTAAAGATGATTGTCGATTTTGCATTTGATGATGAGGCTTTAACCCTTCCTCAGGATGTATTTCAACAATTTGGAGCAAATCGATGGAGCCATTGGGGTCTCACTAATACATACGGTGGACGCATTGATTTTCCTCTTCATCAAACATTATTGGGAATACAGACATCACTCTTAACACAGCTTATTAATCCTACCCGATTAGCGCGTATTCGAGATACGGAAGTCAAGTTTGGAGCATCAAATACCATTACTATACCTGAGCTCATGAAATCCGTTACAGAATCCATCTGGGAAGAGATCTGGATGTCACCTGGAAAGAATATTCCGGGTATACGCCGTGATCTTCAACGAGCATATCTGGAAGGCATGAGTGCTTTGGTTGTTTCTCCTACCGCTGATACCCCTGCAGATGCCCGTTCTGTAGCCCGTATGTATTTACAACAAGTGCACGACCGTATTGATGCCCGCCTCAAACCCCCTGCCTTTGCTTTCGATGAGTATTCTCGTGCTCATTTAATCGAGGCACGTGCTCAACTTAAAAAAGCACTTTCAAACGATTAGAATTAGCAATAAATACTACAAAAGCCCCGATATGAGATTTCTTTCAAAGATTGTGTCGGGGCATTTTGAGTGAGGTTTTAGATCAGAAGTGATGCTAGATCCTTCCAGAAATCTGGGTATGATACTGCAGCATGCTCTGCTCCGTCGATAGTGACCTCACCATCGCAGCGTAAGGCAGCGACTGCCCCACACATCGCGATACGATGATCATGACGGCTATCCACAGCCAGGTCAGATACCCGATGATCCGGACGTCCCACGATTCGCATTCCATCCGGGTATTCCTCCACGTCAATACCCATATCACGCAGCATCACTGCCATGGCTTCCAATCGGTCACATTCCTTTACACGAAGCTCAGCAGCACCCCGGATCATCGACTCCCCTTCCGCAAAAGCCATTGCCAGCGACAGAACCGGGATTTCGTCGATAGCAACAGCTACCTCTTCTTCCGTCAGACTCGTAGCCTTTAGATGAGTAGGCCTCACCGACAGATCCGCCACCACCTCGGCACCTGCCTGACTCTGCCGCTCCACTCGCACATCGGCACCCATACGCTTCAACACTCGCAAGGCTGCATCGCGGGTTGGGTTGAGTCCAACGTTCAGAATACGGATCTCCCCTTCTTTCATAATCGACCCAGCCACTAACCAGAACGCCGCCGATGAGAAGTCGCCCGGAACAGCATAGTTCTGCACTGGCACCGAGTGTCGACGTGAACTACGAATCACCCGGGTTCCATCATGGAGTATTTCTTCGGGTAGTTCCAGAAGCACTTCCGTATGATTACGACTGCGTACGCCTTCATAAACCTGAACTTCATCTTCACAAAATAAGCCTGCCAAAAGAATACATGATTTGAGCTGAGCACTGGCAATCGGCAAACGAAAATCAATAGCCTTCAATCCCTCGTTCCGATGTAGTACCAAAGGTGGATAACTACCCTCACGAGCTTCTATGTTTGCACCCATTAAGGCCAGGGGATCCATCACACGCTTCATTGGACGTTTTGAAAGGGATGCATCCCCAATCATCGTACAATCAATTCCAGCGCCGGAAAGAATTCCAGTCATCAAACGCATGGTTGTTCCTGAGTTATCACAATCAATCGCTGAGTTTGGTTCCTGTAAAGCATCACGACCTTTTCCATGAATCCGAACGCTGGTACCATCACGCTCCACCCGAACACCAAGTTGTTCAATTACCTTTAAAGTGGTCTGTGGATCGGCCGCCTGAGCATAGTTCTGTATCGTTGAAATACCGTTGGCAAGTGCGGCAAACATAGCCGCACGATGAGCTATCGATTTATCAGGTGGAGTATGAATAGCTCCCTGAAGTCCAGATGGGATGCGTAATCGTTTGATCATGATGGTAAAATAGAAGCTTTTGTTACTCGTTGCGCAAGATTCGCGTTGCTTCACGGCCAGCCTCTGTATTCGGATACTGGTCTGACACCTGTTCGAGTAATTTTCGGGCTTCAGCAGTGTTA
>CAZXGO010000012.1:34052-34380 GCA_964640035.1 uncultured Chitinophagales bacterium | reverse complement strand
CTAGGCTGGTGTAGCATCGGCTACTTTCTAAAAGAGCACGCGCTACAAAGGACTCATGAACACCAAATCGAAGTTTTACAGAAGCGTACGTTACAACCGCCTCATTACATCTGCCTGCTAGTTGTTGAGCTCTTCCAAACTGGTATAATGCCTCAGCTCCAGTAGCCGTGGTATTTCTATCGGCGATCATTGTAAATACTGAGGCTGCCTCGGAGTACTTCTTTTCGGCAAGATCGGATTTTGCCTGACCCAAGAGGACCCCATCAGAACCAGAGGCACCGGCTTCGTTATAACTTTCGCGCGCACTAGCTGCGTTTCCTAGTGCCAG
>CAZXGO010000012.1:7814-34042 GCA_964640035.1 uncultured Chitinophagales bacterium | reverse complement strand
CCATTCCCATACGACCCTCTTGACGCATCCTGCTATGATCGCGGACAAGCTGTTCGTAGTACTTCAGTGAGGCATTATAGTCGCCGTTTTCATAACTAATGCGTCCTAAACTTGCCAAAGAAGGACCAACTCTATTACTGGTTGGATAGGTATCGATCAATTTAGTATAAGCCTGTGTAGCTGCTGCTATGTTTCCCTGACGCTCATGTGCATCTGCAAGGTTATAAAGAGCTTCTGCGCGAGCATTTTCATCGCTAGAAATGCGATCAATCTCCTGATAAGCACGGATAGCCGCTGGGAAATCACCGGCTTCCATCAACGAACGTGCTTGGCTCAAACGTAAACGGTCAGCCGTTGCAGCATTGGGGTTATTCGCCAGGAATTGATCCATGATATCGCTGGTTTGATTATCCATGCCAATAGCTAAGCCTGCATCTCGGATACTGTTGATGGCTTCAACCACATAATCGCTACGTGGATAGCGGTTAAGAACAACCTGGTAGGCATCTATGGCCTTTTGATATTCTCCAGCATTATACCAGGCATCACCGATATTGTATTGGGCTCTGGCCGCCCAATTTGAGGCAGGAGCCAGTCGAATCAGGGTTTCAAACTCTTTGACAGCCTGTTCATAATTATTGGCTAATAAATAGATATAGCCAATGTTAAATTGTGAGAATTCTCTCAAATTACTTTGCGGATATCGATTGATTACTGTGCGGAATGCACTTACAGCCTCATTGGGCTGTTGAGCTCGGTCGTAGGCCATGGCAATCTGATATTGAGCGTAATCGCCGCCTAATTGAGCATTGGTAACCTTGCTGTAAGCTTCAATAGCCTGGTTATATTGGCGTAAACCGAAATAAGCATCACCGATACGTAGGTTGGTATCAACATCATATGGAAACAGGGCAATCGGTGGTGGTTTATAGTCTCGTAAAAAAGCCTGAAGTGGAGCTATAGCGCGTTCAAAATCACCTAATTGAAAATAGCTCCAGCCTAGCGAATAACGCGCCGCACCTATCAATTCATGGTTTGGATATCGATCAATAAATCGTTGATACCAGGAAATAGCCGATTGATATTTCTTCAGGTTGAAGTAACTATCAGCATTCCAAAATATGGCTTCTGGCGAGAAGGCTCCATTAGCATCTTCTCGTACCAATGCTTCAAAGATGGGTTGTGCATCTTCGAAGGCTGCTTCACGAAATAAAGCCCATCCTTTTTGAAATCGAGCCTGTCTCTTTATCTCGGGATTTAAACTAGTAGACTGTGCAGCAGCATCGAAAGCCTGAATCGCACGGGTAAACTCATTATTAGCAAAATATGCCTCCCCAAGAAGAATAAACACTTCACCTGGTTTGTTTTTTGCAAGATCTCGACGAATTAAATCAAGGCATATATCGATAGCCAGCGCATTATTACCCACTTCAAAAGCTGTGAGAGCCCACTCATAATAAGCTTCTTCTACCCACATCCCTGTTTTATATTTTGCACCAAAGGCACCGAACGTTTCTAGGGCTTCGCGATATCGCCCTCCAATCACTTCATTTGCAGCCTTGTAATAGAGTGCTTTACGAGCAAGATCATCGTCTCCATCTGCTGCTTTAGCAAAGGCATCGGATGCCCAATGATAGATTTCTTGTTTGTTATACAGCCATCCCAGACCATAATGCGCTCTACGCTGATCGTCTTTGCCTTCGCTAAGGTTGATATACTGTAGGTAGTAGTTGGAAGCTTCCTCATAGGCATTCATCGCATTGTAACTTTCCGCGATCAGATATATAGCTCTGGCTCTGCTGTCACGTTCCAAAATAGATTGCTGTGCTAGAAGATTATCTACAGCTTCCTGATAGCGCCCTTGCATGTAGTATGACTCTCCTAATGCAGTTCCAATATTTCGGGCAGCCTGACTACGAGGATATCTTGTCTTGAGAGTTTCAAAGGTGGAGGATGCCATTGGGAAGACCTCGTCTCTCAGATATAAACTAGCCTGTGCAAACAAGGCTTTCGGTGCCCAATCCGATTTGGAATACTCATCAACGACAAATTGGAAGTATTGACGAGCTCTAGGGTGGTCGTTCAGCTGAATGGCAGCTTCAGCCATCCAGTACCATATTTGGGGAGCACGTTGATCTTGAACAGCCTGCCTGGAAGCTCTTTCATAGATCGTTATAGCCTCCTCAAAACGACGTTCTGCCATACGTGCGTGAGCAAGATCCAATATTAGATCGATAGCGTGCTCGTGTACGGGCCATGCAGCGATAAATTGCTCATAGTACCCTTCTGTATTCTCGGGATCGAGCTGACTTTTGGCCTTAGTAATATGAAAAGAGGCCGAAGGTATCAGGGGATCATTGGGATGAGATTGTACAAATCGACCTAACACCAAAATGGCTTGCTCTGGCTGACCTTCATGATATCGTCGCAAACCTTCCAAATAGTCATGATGCGCAGCCTTTGGTTGAGTTTGTGCGTGTGCCTGGGGAAAAAGACATCCTGAGAAAAGGATAAGTAACAGAAACAAGATCTTTGAATTCATTTTAAAGATGAGTTATAAATCGAGATAACGTAGCAATGCTTCAGCACGATCAACCCACTCGGCATCATCGTGAGATCTGGTATCCGCGTGAACTGCATAGCCAAAACGGCGAAGGGATGATATCCCGAGATCAGCATGAACGGGCTCAATGCGAATATTGAGCCTAAGTACATCCTCATCATGTTCGGGATCAGGATATTCTACCGAAAGCGACATGATGCGTATCCCTTCACGTTCCAGTATGCCAATAATTGTTTGTAGTTCAAACCCTGTTTCATCCGTTTCAACAAGTATCGTAATTCCGTCGCGATACAAACCCAAAGACTGGATAAGAGCATCTCGAAGCTGATCAACGTCGACAAAGGTTTTGAATAATCCGTTTCTTTCAATCACAGGTATCGTATGCTGTCTACTTTGAATAAGCTTGAATAACACATCGAAAACATGCTGATCAGTATACGCCATTAGAGATACCTCTAGATATTGCGTGGGCAATGTTGCATCTGCAACATAACGGAGAAGGTGATCTTCATGAATGGTTCCAATTAGGTGCCTTGATACACGATCGATTACAGGTACCCGCTTTTCCATATGTTTAGCTGACCATGCCAATGCGTCAATTGGGCTCTGGTCGCTGTAAATCACTTCTGATGGCAAAACTGGAAGATGAGATATCAGCATCTTAGGATACAGCCTCCATGGGATTAGTATTTTTATCGAGCATACGACTTAGACGTGACCATTGCTGTTGATGTATTCGAAAGGTAACATGAATTGCATCATCTTCGTAACGAGTATCCAAAACCTCTGCAATCTCATGAATAGATGCTACCAATTTATGATCGTTTACTGATAAACGAATACTTTTGATGATAAATTCTTTGTTCATTTGACGAACAATTTCCTCTTCTAAACGCTTTAGGCCCACTTTTTGATAGGCAGAGATAAAAACAGCATTTGGATATTGAGTTCGAAGAGAGGATAGTCGCTCAGGATCAATAATTTGATCAACTTTGTTAAAGACAAGGATAACAGGTTTGGTATCTACATTTAATTCTTTGAGTGTTGATTGAACCACCGCAATATAGTCTTCCAGAACCGGAGATGATCCGTCAACAATGTGAAGTAAAATGTCAGCTTCACGAATCTCATCAAGAGTACTTTTAAAGCTCTCAATTAAATTATGTGGCAGCTTACGGATAAAACCTACCGTATCTGAGAGCAAAAAAGGTTGTCCGGCTAAATCCAGTCTTCTTACGGTTGCGTCGAGCGTAGCGAAAAGTTTGTCTTCTGCTAAGACATTAGTGCTCGTTAAGGAATTCATTAGAGTCGATTTACCCGCATTAGTATAACCAACCAATGCTGCTCTGGGCACTGATTCTCGACCTTTACGTTGGGTAGTACGTTGACGATCTAATTTTTCTAGTTTTTCCTTAAGTACGGCTATTCGCTTACCAATAAGCCTACGATCTGTTTCAATTTGGGTTTCTCCAGGACCCTTCGTTCCTATTCCCCCTTTTTGACGGGATAAGTGAGTCCATAGTCGGGTTAATCGGGGTAACAAATATTGTAACTGAGCCAATTCAACCTGCATTTTAGCAGCCGCGGTCTTCGCTCTTGAAGCAAAAATATCTAGGATGATACCGCTACGATCGATAACCTTGGCATCAGTGGCCTTTTGAATATTTCGGTTTTGAGTTGGCGACAAATCGTCGTCGAAAATAATAAGGTCTGCTTTATCCGTTCCAGCTAATGAGGCAAGATCGTTGAGTTTACCTTTTCCAATGTAGGTCGCAGGATCAGGTCGTAAACGATTCTGAAGTATTTTTCTTACCGTAACTCCACCAGCAGTAAGAACAAGCTGTTCAAGTTCATCAAGATGTTCTGTAGCCACAGTGCGATCAGTCTCTGCACTGTATAAACCAACAAGTATGGCTTTCTCAGTTTGAGGAGCCGTTACATGCATGGTACTACTTTTTGTGGGTTCCAATGTGGATTTAATCGAATAATGGTGACTGTTCAAAATCGGACGTTTCCGACCAGACTTGGTTTATATGCCTATCCACTTTGTAAGTGAGAATTTTTCGAAAACTCTCATACTTATCATGCGGTACTTTCAGTTGAATACGATTTGATCGCAAGGTATTGAGGTCGCCACTGGTGAAAAAGAAAGTGTATTCAGTGTAGGTATCTTTCTCGCGCTCTACATAGTCATTAATCCGGTTCCATGGAACAGTCTGCGATGGATCATTGATATTTTTAACGATTCCATTATCAGTGATATAACGCTTTGTCATCATTCGATAGGCGATCACCCAATTCAAGCCCATTGAAAAATAAATTACTTCATACCACCGATAGCTTTGAACCCCATTCAGAACATTAAGACCAACAAAAGCCATCACCGTAAGGAGGAAAACACTTGGAAAAACTGGGATAGATTCAAAACCAGGATCAGACCAGGTTTGAATACAGTTTCTGAGTCTTCGTTTATTAAACCAGGTGTAGGTCGTAAGTAAGAAAGTTCCAATAGCCAGTAAAAAAAGCATACCGTAGTATGCTGACAAAACTAGAGGGGTGATATATGAATTAAACTCAAACATTTTCGGCTTTATACCATCTGGAAATAAACGATTCAGCCATTAATAAGAGTATACCGAACAGAAGAAAAAGATGCCATACTTCCCTTCCAATAGCTGCGGATTCAAAATAATCTTGATAATCACTACCCATTTCATCTAATTC
This sequence comes from uncultured Chitinophagales bacterium, assembly GCA_964640035.1. Classification (GTDB taxonomy): domain Bacteria; phylum Bacteroidota; class Rhodothermia; order Balneolales; family CAYWCV01; genus CAYWCV01. Next base: position 28,755 of record CAZXGO010000012.1, on the reverse strand, counting down.
GATTGGTTCGCTTGTCTGAAGATCACCCGTAAAATAGGTTTCTATATCATCTTTTGACTCGGTCTCAAGATTTGATTCCTCCGCTGGGGTGTTAAGTGCTACCTTGATAAGGCGTGCATCGGAACGAAGGGTAAGGATACCTGGCAACCACTCCTGTCCGCTGTAACGTATGTTTAGACCCGACCTCGTCTGACGAACATCAGGCTTAAAAATGGCCCCATTCAATTCCATTTCAACATCTGATACAAAAGAACGATCAACAAAATCAAATTCTTGACCAAGAATTAATTCTTGTCGTAAAGCAGCATCTCGTGCTGACGCATACAAGACCATTCGATAAAATAAAGGAGCAAAAATCGGTTTTGTTGACAAATTGCCCCAGCCTTGATCCGTTCCGAATGCTGTAAGTATCACAAGCCCTGAACCGTGAGCCTGTTCAATAATCATGGGTTCAGATAGATTATTTTCAAATAGGATACGTGCACGATCAGCATTTTGTACATCGATCAGCCAATGATAATAGAAATCCGGATTATCGATGCGTATATCCTCATTTTCATCAAGCTCAAACAAATCGTCCAATACTGGATGGTCCCTGCTTAGACGCCCAAACTTGGTAATGGACTCACCAGACCCATAGACACCGCGGGCGCCTTGAACCACAGCACCCCCGATTCGCTCCAATAATTGATTGTAAGAACTTAGATCTCCCTTATCATTTGGCAAGATCAACACACTTTTACCTTCTTGAACAAAGGTGATGAGTTCGTCAAAAATCGATTCAGGAATCTGAACAAGACCATCCAAAACGACAATCTGAAAGGGATCCAGGGATGGAATTTGATTCGTACGACTCGACGAAACTTCAAAACGGCCTGAATTATTCTGCCCTGCCCTTAGTACAGGTAGCAAAGTGCTGGATGCAGACCTCTCAATGGAATCACTCACATATAACACTGAAATGGTTTCTGGAATAGGGATACTAAAAAAACGTTGATCATCGATTGAAAAACGATCCCCTTCAAGATATAGGCGCCCAGAAATGTGACCAGCTTGAGTGGGTCGAATTTCAAACAAATAACTTTTAGACTCTCCTGGATTTAAGTCCAGGGAATATTGACCACCTTGTTGATCATCAGACTCTAGACTAAGAAAGACATTATTTACAGGATCTTCACCATAGTTAGTAACTTCTACTTCTAAAACTACAGGTTTACCGGTACCAAGAATACGATTAATGATGTTGACGTCGGTTATTGCGGTATTATTCGTGGCATTCGAGCCAATTTGGATAAATTGGACAGGAATTGGATCACGCCCCTGCCTATCCGTGGGAGTTCGTTGACGTAAGGATTCGAGCTGAGAACCTTGTCCGTCAGATATCACAAACATGATGGGAGCCTGTTCACCGGGCTCCATTGATGTTTGAACGAGTTCATCGAGCCTGTTCATGATGTAGTTGCCTTTTGCGACAGGCTCCAGATCCTGAACTGCCTGCATAAAACGGCCGGCATCCAATCGACCACGAAGTAACCATTCCCCATTCGTTGGCGCCAGAATAAACTGATCTTTAGGACCCGAGTTTTCAACGAGAGTGGATAAAAAGTTTTTTAATTGTTGAATGTAGGGGCCGTTAACATCGATTTGAGACATACTTATACTGTTGTCGGCTAGTATAAGATAGAGTCTTGGTTGATTGCTGGAGACAATGGAGCCATACCCTGTGGGCAAAAAAGGCCTAAGAAGTGCCAGAACAAGCATCGTAATTGCTAATAGACGGATGAGAAGCAGGATCCACTTTTTTATTTTGATCCGTCGAATCGTACTCTGTTGAAGTACTTTGAAAAAAGCAATCGTCGAGAAGCGAACCGTCTCAGGTTTGCGCAGGTTTAACAGGTGAATGATCACCGGAATGGCCAAAGCTAGAAATGCTGCGAAAAACCATGGGCTTAAAAATTGCATATCTGTAAGATAAGCAAGGGTGAGGGCAAGGCAAAAATCCTAGCCTTTAAATAGAGTATTTGATTGGATGATTTCATCTAAAGATGTCTCATTTGGGTATATTATTAGAAATTTCATCACATTAAAATTCAAAACACTCCATATTTATTGGTATTCAAAGACGAACACATGCGCAGTATTAAGCAATCAGGTTACGCTCTGATAATAACGACTCTAATTCTATTTAACAGTTCTTGCGCAAACCAACCAAATCCCGAGTGGTTAACTGCAATTCCTGAATCGGCACTAGTGCTCAATATTGAGGGAGGCACTCCCAATGAAGACGTATTGAATCGTATTGGTGAGTTCGTAGTTGAACCTATGATAATCCGTGATTATACCGGAATAGATTTTGGGATCTCTTTGAAAGCAAGTGCTCTAATACCCGAAAGTGTTGACAAGGTATCACCTCTTTGGGTCTTGGAGGAGGAGTTGAAAAATAGGCTGCCAGATCTTCAACAAGCAGGTTGGTTAGTGACAAGCCAGTACAAAGCTGAGGGTGGGTATGTTTATCAATTTCGGCGCGAGCAATACACATTATCTGCGAGTCAGATGGGTAAATGGCTGGTACTCTCAACTCATTCGAACCCTATAGAACAAAGCTTACTGACACGCTCGGGCAAGGTCAACCATTTTGAGGAAACGGGACGTACAGGTTTACATGTAAATATAGCTCAATTAGGAAGGCTTCTTTCTCCAATAACAGCTCCCGTTCACAGGGCTGCGTTACGGGATGTTTTTGCAGGTTTAGGAGTGCTTCACGTCGATACTGATCTGTTTACTAAATCTGAGAACAGTGAGTTTGTGTTTAAAATACCCTTTAAGGGTGCGCCTTCATCGTTAGTGTCTTACATGAAAGCCAAACAAACTAATCCGGAGATAATTTTTCAGGTTCCAATGGGCATGTCGTTAATGGTTCAATTTCAAGATCCGATCGGACAAATGCCCTATGATAGCTTAAGAACATCTCAAATGGATAGTCCCGGAATGGCTTTAGCTATTGAGGAATTAATGAACATCATAGATCCGCAAGTGCAACTCTATGTTCAGGACGGTAGTTCCGGAAATATTGCATGGGTTCGAAAAGCAGATTCTACAGCAGTCAAAAATATATTCGAAACACTCCATACATCTGGACTGATCCAAAAAGAGAATGATATCTATCGAAGCAGAAGTCAAACTTTAGGTCGTGCATTAGGCACGCACTTAAACACCATCAACAATATGTTCATTGGCCTGAGTAAAAATGAAATCATATTTGGCTCCGATCAAACACTCGTAAAACGCCTAATGGACGTCCCTCCTGCATCCATGCGTGAATTGAGTGGGCGTCTACCTCAATTTATAGATGCCGGATCCGGCCAGCCTGCCAGTGCATTTTGGGTCGACCTAAACAAACTGTTGACAACAGCTCGTTCGGCGGGTTGGCTTATGAATAATACATCTATACCCCCATTGCTTCAATCCATTTCAGAACTTGGTAGTCGAATCCATGTGGGTCATGATGCCTTGTATGTTCATCTAACGGTAAATCGCTCCAATACTACACAAGCAAACGAAGAACTCGTATTGGCATGGCAATATCCCCTGCCTGGAGAATCCATCGTTGCCGTACCAAAGGTCGTAGAATTAGCAGGAAATAAAACAGTCCTTTTGACCACAGATCGAGGCAGAGTATTGGGTTTTAACACAGAGGGTAGTTTAATTTTCGATAAAAATGCAGGTTCTAATCGTCCTATCGATGGAGCATTGAGTTATGATTGGTTTGGAAATACATCACCCCTATTGTTTCAGGCGGCTGGAAATTCTATATATGCGTGGAGCCCAACAGGTAGTCTGGTTCCACGATTTCCCTTCGTATTCGAAGCCATGATTACTGCTCCAATACTCATCACAGATTCAAATAAGGATGGGGAACCCGAAATTGTAGTGGCTACAGAAGACCAACGCCTTCACATGATAAACCGAGAAGGAAAATCATTAGATGGATGGCCTGTGTCGACCAATGGTGTGATACGTTCCAGACCGGAAGTAAGCTTCCAAAATGATCAGTGGCAGGTCCAGGTAAATTCCGAAAATTCATATGAGATATTCAATCTCAGTGGATATGAAATCAGGTCATCAGCACTTGAAAAAAGCCAAGATGTAGTGCCCGATACCCTAAATGGACTCCCTACAAGCTCACCATATTTGAATTACGCGCAGGCACGCCTGGTACCATTCCCGTTGAGCATCGATTTAGACAATGATGGTATTCAGGAATTAATCATTGTTTATGATGGACAAATACGTTGTTATAGGATCCAGCGCAATACTTCTATCAGGCCTTAAGTAAATCACTGAGTGCCTCATTGAGCTGTGCAAAGTGCCAGTTGTAGTTGAGTTGATCTAATTTTTCCGAAAGCACGCGTTGACTACCGGTGACCGCTGCGGCAGATTCACCTAGTGCCAGGTTAAGCGCAAACGAAGGTACTTTGAACAGGCTAGGACGATGTAAGGTCTTGGCTAAAACGTGCGAGAACTCGTTCATCGTGACCACTTCAGGGGCTACAGCATTGATAGGACCTTCAAAGGATTCATTCTCAATGCATTCTATCAAAATAGAGACCATGTCGTCAAGGTGAATCCAGGGGAAGTATTGATCGCCTGAACCCAGTGGTCCGCCAATACCCAACTTAAAGGGCAAGAGCATTTTTTGTAGAGCTCCTCCTGATGGATGTAGCACGATCCCTATTCGAGGGATTACCAGACGTACACTTTTATCAATCCCTCGTGCTTCTGCCTCCCACATGCGACACACACCTGCTAAAAAATCGCCACCAGCAGGGCTGTTTTCAGTGAGGATTCGATCGCCAGAATCTCCATAAAAACCCACGGCTGAGGCTGAAACAAAAACCTTTGGACGCTGTTCAGGCGACATTCGGTTGATGGCTTTTACAATAGCAGAAGTTGCATCAACCCTGCTGGAGAGAATGCTCTTCTTGAGTTCGACGGTCCACCGGCGACCGGCAATACTCTCCCCTGCCAGGTTTACCACAGCGCCAGATCCGAAAATTGCACTCTCTACCTGAGACCAACTGGCAAAAGTGACGTTATCAGAGGGATGTGTAGCCTGTTGAGGCGAACGGGTAAGTATCACGATCGAGTGACCATCTTTAACGAGTCGGTCTACAAGTGCGCCTCCAATCATCCCAGTACCACCAGATACGACTATTTTCATACTATCCCTCTAATAGATGCTTTAGCTTTAAATAATTAACCCATTTTTGGTATAACACCCAAACCTGGTCTATCATTCATATAGATATGGCTATCCTCTCCAACATGTAATCCTGAAAAGGGGTCATCACATATCAAGAGATGACTGTCTAAATCGCAGTAATCAGCCCACAAAGCCACGATAGCAGCGGCTGAATTAGCCAGTGATGATTCCAGCATACATCCCACCATAACCTGGAGGCCATATATTCGGGCTTCCCACAAGTGATGCAAGGCTGGGATCATACCACCGGTTTTCATGAGCTTGAGATTGATTCCGTGGTAGCAACGAGCAATATCCAACATATTTTCAGCCCCAGTAAACCCCTCATCTGCGATGATCGGCAAGGGTGATGCGAGCTTAAGCATGGCCAGCTCATCGGTCATGGCTGAGGGCATGGGTTGTTCAATGAGCTTTACATTCATACGATGCATATACCGAGCGAGGTCGATGGCATCGTCCGGATCTGTCCACCCTTCATTAGCATCCACCCAGATCTCTTTGGTGGTCAACGTCCGAATAAGGCGCATGACCTCCCGATCATCACGGGTACCTAATTTCACTTTAAGGATGGCGTAGGGCTCGGCTTCTTCAATCTTTTGTCGAATCATCTCCTCAGAGTCGATACCAATGGTGAAGGAGGTCCGAGGACCCACCACGCTTGGAGCATTCCACAAGCGATGTAAAGGCAAGCCCAGGTATTTGCCAAACAGGTCGGCATAGGCCATTTCCAAACCCGCCCGAACCGACCCTTCATTGGGAAATTGTTCCCTGAGTTGACGCTGAACCAGAGAAAGATCCCATGGATTCAGAATAGAAGCAGGATCGAATCGAGTGATGGCTTTCCGAACGGTATCTGGTGTTTCATTATAGCGTTTATTGGGAGCGCATTCGCCATACCCTACGTGTTCTCCTCGCCTAATGGAAAGTAACAGATTCGAAGCATGAGTACGAGATCCTCGGGTGATGGTGAAGGCGTGGCGGAGTGGTAGATCTAGTGTTTCAAGATTCAGTATATCCATGCTTAGAACGTCACGAGTTCGAAATAAAGAAGCACCTCAAGGTAGATCCAACATATTGGAGCTACGATCATCAATGCATCAAAACGATCCAAAAAACCACCATGACCCGGCAAGAGATTGGATGAGTCTTTGACATCGACAAATCGTTTCAGGCGACTTTCGGTGAGATCACCGATCGGCCCAAATACCGATGCGATGATTACTAATGGCCAAAGGCTCAACTGAGTCAAAAATGAGGCATTGGGCACCCAAAGAGTAAAAGCAACGAATACAAAGGCGGCTCCAAGAAAGCCAAAGATGAAACCTTCGATCGTCTTTTTTGGACTAATATTTGGAGCCAGGAGATGTTTGCCCATGGCTCGGCCTCCAAAATAGGCCAATGTGTCATTACCCCAAACCATCAAAACAATTAGGCTGAGTAAAATAAATCCCGATTCTGCCGTGCCCATATCACGCAGAAAAAGCATGGTCACCATCAAAGAAGGAATGTACAAAGCCGTGAATAAGGTGGGTAAAGTATCCCTAAATTGAAGACGATCTGGTTGTAGAGCCTTAAGCCCGACATAAAGGATCACCATCAACAAGACCAAAGGGTAAAAGAATGGGATTTTCGTCTGAAAAAGAATAAGAAGGGAAAAAACTAATGCCCAACTAAGGTCTACTTTTGCATCTGCAATGAAGAAGATATTCGCCAGCTCTCGTTGCATCAAGGCAACAATGACCAGTAACAACATATTCAAGTACCAACTACCTAGCCAGAGAACTGCCAGAAAGAGAGGCGCTGCGATCAGACCAAAAAGAACTCTTTTACCTGTTTCTTTCACATCCGAAGCTCCTATTCAAAATCGTCGACATCCATTTCGGCATTCGACCAATCGGCCAGTGCCAGGTTGGCAGCATTAACCATATCATCTGGTACGTATAACCATACCTTTGCCATATCACCAACGGTTAAATTGTAAGCGTGGTCTCTTTTATTGAGGATGGTGCATTGAATATCACGGCTTTCGAGGTAGCCTTTTACCAATTCTGCGTCGTAATCGGTTCCCGTTTGATACACGCAGGTCCATCCTTTTACATCACTGGGTTGATTGCCAAACATGTTCGCCTCCATCGTCTCTTGTGAGCGTATTCAAGTAGTAAAGTAAGGCGAAAACGAACACGATGCTCAGAAAAGCCAGCCAAAGTGGAGGCATTTCGGGCACTGAACTACTCAATGGGGAGTCAGGCATGAACTTAACAAGCGTTACACTGAAGGCATTGTTGACAAAATGGGCAATAACTGCGGGGATGATGCTACCGGAACGAACAGTAATCCAGCCCAAAAAAATGCCAATCAAAGCTAACGGAATAAACTGACTTAAGCGTAAATGATATAAGCCAAAAATGATACCTGTGATCAAGATACTCACCCAGATCGTTTTGGTGCGTTGTAATAATCGAAGTGCAAAACCACGATACAAAATCTCTTCACAGATCGCTGGGACCAAGGCCACGTGAAAAATAGCCAGCATGATATTAAAGTCGCTTTTTAGGAAACTTTCGATCATCTGGGTCTGCTGTTGCTCCAGATCGACCAAAACTTGGGGGAGTGGAATAAGGGAGTTCAGCCATGCGAAAAACCAAACTGCAGGAGCACCCAGGAGTACTACTAGTGCTGCCCATCCACTGTGTATCCAAACACGTGCATGTGGAACCAGTGGAAGAAATTCAGACCAGGTTGTTCGCTTCACAAAACGAATCATCAGAAGGGTCAATCCACCAAAAACAAGGATTTGACCCATTGAATTACCCAAAAAAAGAACATCCATCATTTGAGTCATTGATGTTGGATCTAGCAGATCGGTGATGTCCGCTCTTCTTAGCAACACACCAGCTAAAACGATGATGCTGGCAATCACCTGAAACAGAACAAAAGCAATCAGAATCCATCCATAAATAAGAATCCAGTCGGGAAAACCTGCACGCTCTGCTTTTGAGCGGGGATCCGAGGTTTCATTAAGCCCAGAATTTGAAGGTGATGCTGGTTCAGCATGCTGTTGTTCTTCCATAGATGGAAACGATTCGGTTAAAGTTCTTCTTCTTTTTTCGAAAAAATGGAAGCACCGATCATACCGGTAATCATATTAACGATACCCAAAACGGCCGAATTAACCCCCATGCTCATCAGTTGAGTTGAAAGTTTAGTTGGGTCGTTGGCCATCATTTGATCTACCATGGCATCACGCTGACTTGAATCCATTTCGCCCATGGTATCTATGGCATTCATAGTGGCTTCCACCACACGTTCACCAAGGGTAGGATCAATGAAAGTCCATAGAATACCGATCAAACCGCTAGTTAGAGCGATAATGACTCCAGTGATTAGGCCAATAACCGCACCTTGGCCAACTTTGACCATTGCCTCTGTATCTTTTACATAGCTTCGTACCACAAATAGACCGGCTAATCCACCCAGGATACAAAGACTCAAGAAGATGGCACTAGGAATAATGAAAACAGTCATCGAGGGTTCCATGCTTATCATGTAATACGACAAGCCTGTACTGATAACTGAAATTACCAAGGCAAAGATGACAGAAAACCGCAAGATGTAAGGTAGAGTATCATTATTCATGAGTTGAAAGATTTCTTGATAGGTGAATTTGTCCGGCAAGCAGCCATGCAAGGCTTAAACCCAAGCTTGACCCTAGGATGATACGACTTAGATGGGTATTGATCCACAATCCGAAGAGATTTCCCAAAAAATCGACCCCGATGATGATAACAAATATCAAAATTAAACGAATGGCTAGCTTGTGTCGGTACCTTAATCCGATTGCGATGAGCACAGGAAAGACAATCAAACCTGTAGGCAATGAGGAATAAATTCCAAAACAACGACTACATACGGCCATAGGAATTCCATTGAGTTCCAGCGAGCGATCCACTTGCTGATGGCAGAGTTGTCCGAACGCCATATGGCTAAGCTCATGATAGAGATGGGCGGTGCTCAGGGAAAATAAACCAGCGCCCATGGAGAGTACAGCAATGAAGATCGACAGGACGACAAGAAGTACATACCACCAGAAGGAGGATCCACCGAAGCGAAGGGAGCCATGCATTGGGTGGATAAGATTCATGGGAAAGATTATTGGCTTCCGGCAGCGGCGAGATGGTCGAGAAAGAAGGCAGGTGCCTTGGTGGGTCGGCGGGTGGCGGCATCCATGAAGACCAGGGTAACGTGTCCAATGGCCTTGAGGTGATCACCTGACTCGTCGGTTACTTTATACCAGGTTTCTAAACGAACGGATGGGGCTTTGAAAATAAAGGTATGGATCAAGAAGGGCTCATCATAGAGTAAGGGCTCCTTGTAATCGACCGCCACATGAGCGATGGGCAGCAAGTATCCCTGTGCTTCCAGCTGAGCGTATGTGAATCCGAAGGATCGAATCATCTCTGTTCGGGCTACCTCGAAATATGCCAGGAAATTTGCATGATATACATATCCCATTTGATCAGTATCAGAATATCGGCTCCGCATACTCGTCGTATGTGAGAGGATGGGTGTGGTATCGGGGAAAATGACACTCACCTTTAGAGCTCGAGATGAACACCCATGTTGCCGTACTTTTTAACGCGCTGATCAACAAGAGCCTGGGTATCCATAGCGGTTAGACGGTTGAGGCTTTCTAACACTTTTTCTTTCAGAAGAGCTGCAGCTTCTTTATGATTGCGATGGGCGCCTCCTGAGGGTTCGCGGATCACCCCATCGATGACCTTAAGCTCCATTAGATCGCTTGCAGTGAGCTTGAGGGCTGCAGCAGCCTGTTCTTTGTATTCCCAGGTTTTCCAGAGAATACTGGAGCATGATTCAGGGGATATCACCGAATACCAAGTGTTCTCCATCATATACACTTCGTTGCCCATCCCAATACCAAGCGCACCTCCGCTGGCTCCTTCCCCAATGACAACAGTTACAATGGGCACCTTGAGCACGGCCATTTCCATTAGATTTTTGGCAATAGCCTCTGCCTGCCCTCGTTCCTCCGCTTCCAAACCAGGAAAAGCACCAGGGGTATCGAGAAGAGTAACCACAGGTACTCCAAATTTTTCAGCCATCTTCATCAGGCGTAATGCCTTGCGATAGCCTTCGGGATTTGCCATCCCAAAATTGCGTAATTGACGTGATTTAGTATCACGCCCCTTCTGATGACCCATGATCATGACCGTCTGACCATTGATGGTAGCCAAGCCACCAACAAGAGCTTTGTCGTCGGCATGATAACGATCACCATGGAGCTCTATAAATTCACCACAAATTAGATCGATATAATCAAGGGTATAGGGACGCTCCGGGTGACGAGCAAGTTGAACACGCTGCCAAGGGGTAAGATTATTAAAAATCTTAGTGCGTAGTTCCTCGACACGTGTTTCTAGACTTGTAATTTCTTTAGCAAGTACGTCGTTATCGGCCAGGGATAAAGCCTTTAATTGAGCAATTTTTTGCTCGAGGTCGTAGATTGGTTTTTCAAAATCGAGGTGATTCATGTCAATAATATACGAGGATTTCATTATAAGGCGGAAACCCAGCCTACCGGGTTGAGGCTGGATGTTCAAATCCTATTACTTGTATATATGAACATTTGTTCATATATTTGCTAGATGCAAGAGATTATAGAACATAAAACCGGGTTAAACACCGAAGAGCTAGATCAGCTTGCCCACATACTGAAGGCCATCGCTCATCCAGCGCGATTAGCTATCGTCGACCTTCTTTCCCGCAATGAATGTCTGCACTGTACGCAGTTGATGGAGGCAACTGGGGTGGAGCAGTCCCTCCTATCGCATCATTTATCTACGATGCATGATCGCGGCATCCTGGCTCGCGTCAAAGAAGGAAAGTTTATCCAATATCGCCTTGCCGATGAGCGCATGGCTAAAATCGTAGCTTGTTTAGTCCGTAAAGAGGCCTGATGTTCGAGCTCATCCTTAGTTTGATCTTCGCTATAGTGATTGGTATCACCCTCAGTGTGATTGGTGGAGGAGGATCCATCCTGACCGTTCCGGTGTTCGTCTATGTTCTAGGTATCCCACCAACCGAAGCTACAGCCTATTCTTTATTCATAGTTGGATTAACCGCAGCTATGAGTGCAATAGGCTATCAACGAGAGGGACTTATTGCTTGGAAAGAGGGCATTACATTTGCCATACCCTCCTTTTTTGCTGTGTTCCTGGTACGTTCCTACATCTTACCAGGACTTCCAGATTCCATGGGATCTGCAATTGGACTAAGCTTTTCCAAAGACCTATTCATTATGGTCTTATTTGCTTTCATCATGGCCTTGGCATCTTATAGTATGATTCGCAGCAAGGTCATTACCGATACCAATAGAGAATTAAATCCATCACTAAAGACAGGTCTTATTTTATTGGAGGGTTTTGGGGTGGGAGGTTTAACTGGTCTTGTGGGTGCTGGTGGTGGATTTTTGATTATACCTGCCTTAGTTCTATTACTAGGAATGCCCATGAAACAAGCGATTGGCACCTCACTTATGATTATCGCCGTAAAGTCATTGATTGGCTTTACCGGAGATGTGATTGCCTTACCGGTCATCGACTGGTCTTTGATTTTACTATTTACAGGTTTTGCCTTTGCCGGCGTCCTAATAGGACTTCGTATCGCTAAACACATCCCATCTGAAGGTCTAAAAAAAGGATTTGGAATCTTTATTGCGATCATGGCGGCATTTATCCTGATCACTGAATTGATTTTATAAACACTAACTCGCTCTTATCTAAGTACTATGAGTAATTATCATATTGAACAATTTGACGACCGTGGCCTGGCCCATTACAGCTATGCTATCCTAAGTGATGGTGTAATCGCCCTAGTTGACCCCGCCCGAGATCCACAACCCTACTATGATTTTGCAAAACAACATCAGGCGAGGATTGTGGTTGTAATTGAAACTCACCCGCATGCTGATTTCGTGAGCAGCCATGCTGAAATTATGAAAACAACTGGCGCAAGGATCTATGCCAGTAAATTGGTCGGAGCCGGATACAGCCACACCACATTTGATGATGGTGATGTCCTCCAGCTTGGCATGGTCGAGCTTCACTCGATGAATACGCCTGGCCACTCCCCAGACAGCATTAGTATCCTGATGACAGAAAATGGCGTCCAAAAAGCACTTTTTTCTGGCGACACCCTCTTCGTTGGTGATGTAGGTCGCCCTGATCTTCGTGAAAAAGCCGGTAATATCACCGCAAAACGTGAAGAACTAGCCCGCATGATGTACCAAACCGTACAAAACAAGCTCAAACCTCTTGAGGATCAGGTCGTGGTATACCCTGCTCACGGAGCAGGATCACTATGTGGTAAAGCTCTAAGTAGCGCAGCCAGCACAACGATTGGTGCAGAACGTATGACGAACTACGCTTTTCGCGATATGAACGAAGATGAGTTTGTAAAGGAATTGACCTCATCTCAGCCTCATATTCCAAAATACTTCGGCAATTCGGTCGGCTTGAACCGCAATGGTGCTCCATCCTATTCTGAAGCCATAGCGATTGTGCCACGTTTGGGTCATTTGCGTCCAGATCAGGTTCAAAAAACACTGGGTAAAGACGCCCTCATTGTTGATGTGCGATCTGAAGCTGACTTCAAAACGCGTCATCTGAAAGGCTCCCTAAACATCCAGCATAATAGCAAGTTTGATACCTGGTTAGGTACCATTTTTTCACCTCAGGATCGCTATTATCTAGCCGTGAGCTCCGAAGAGCAAATGGAAGAAGTGATTCGCCGTGCAGCCTTCATCGGGTATGAAGCCGGAATACTGGGGGTATTCATCATGGATACCGAAGCAGCAGATGCGCGCCTGGCCAAAGCCGATCTTGATGCTTTACTGGCTTCCCCATCCAGCTATACGATTATCGACGTGCGAGATGTGAGCGAGCATACCGAGAGCCCATTATTTGAAGGATCGATCAATATCCCCCTCCATGAATTACGCGAACGTATAAGCGAGGTTCCAACGAACAAACCCATCATGGTACATTGTGCTGCAGGATACCGATCAGCAGCCGGATCTTCGATTATTGCCCGGGAATTGGGAGACAAGGTGGAAGTACACGATATCGGAGAGGCCATCAAAACCGTGCCTGTTCTTACAGCATAGGTTTTGGTGTCCGATAGACAACAAGAGAGAGGATCGTCGCTGGATAGGCGGAGATCCTTTTTTTATGACAATACTAAAGATCGCCTTTCGCTTATTTAAGGCTACTGCTTACGAACCACTGATCGTCGAAGACCAATGTTACTAAGACCGGAGTGCTTGTACCAGATTCTACTGCGATGGTTTTCGTGTTAGCTCCAGCGGTCAGATCGGATAATGACCCTTTTAAAACGATAAATCCATCAGCATTGGTCATAAAATAGCGCACAGCGACCGGCTCAGCCAAATCAAAGCTTAATGCTACCTGATTCGAGTTATACGACACTTGCTTAATGGAGTACGGGTTCGCCCCAGATACTGGTGTACTGGATTTACCTGAATTTGTGGTCAAATAAACCGCATAAATCGTACTATCTGCATAGGTACTACTGGTTTCGTAGTTAAAGAAAGCATGCCGCATTGGGCTGGCAATACCTCCATACATGTGACCGAGAAGCATTCTCCCAGAGCTATCTTCAGGCAATAATATTGCTTGATGGGTGGTCTTTTGATGATCCGGGTGTACAATAAATTCTGCACCAGCACCAAGATAACCAGGCATTGATGTCGATAAGGCCGATTCCCTCCATACTCCATCCTGATCTCTGCTTAATTGGCTAATGGTGTTTACAAAGGGTACTTGATCATCTTTTTTGAGATCGTTTCCTTCAATATAAAATCGGCTAATACCTCCCAAAAATAGATGGTGCATATTTCCTCGTTTCGCATCGTATAGGGAAACTTTTGCGCTATGGTAATTACTGAGTAACTGATTGAACTCGGTAATCGGCTTGTAGCCATCTAAATCAAACTCAACCGGGTGATGATATGGAAGATCTTTGTCCATCTGAAACACACCTGATGTTATCGTAAGCGATTCCCGGCCATCTGCCGAAATGTTCGGTATCAGATTAAAATCTCTGCGTCGAAGGTGAATGAGATCACGCATCGTTTTAAAATCACTCAACACAATATCGCCAGAGGATACATCTACCTTGAATTGATGAATACCGTTTGAGTAGCTCTGTTTGAAACCCATCCCATGATCAGGACCATGTGGGTTATACCTCCCATCGAAAAGGTGACCACCAGCAATCACGAAGGTATCCCCCAGCTTGCTCATTTGTCCACCTGTAAGTGCAAATCGCTCGTCTTCCAGTTGAATAATACCTTCCAGCACAGACGACCCATTCATCACAGCTTCGATCGTTTTAGGAAGGTTTACCGATGTCAGATAAGGATACGTTATGTGTCGGTTTTTTGACTTTGAAAGCGCATAACCACCGACCAGGAAAAGTGTTTCTTTATCCTGATAAAAGATCATGTTGGTAGATTGCAGCTGTTCGCTTAGGTTAGTGGGAAAACTATCCACTGAGGCGCTCCAAAATCGTTTTTCGCGCACATCGATTACGAATACCTTTGTGTTGTTTCTGGATCCGGGAAAGGAGCTATGCCCCTGACGTGCGTGGATACCTTCGGTCCTGCCACCAATAATTAGCCATTTACCGTCATACTGACCCACGGCATACGATTGAAGACCTGGAAGATCTTTAATGTGGATGGGTTCGAGTTCGATGGCGAAATCAGTTTTATCGGAAGGTTGGGCGTAAGTGGGTGCAATCGTGATGATGAATAGGGAAAAAATGATGCTGATGAATTTCATGTCGATATACTTATAAGGTTCCGAAAATGGATCTAATTTTGAGGGTCCATACCCTCCAAATCGCCTCCCACATAATTTTTCGTGACATTTTAGACGCACCTTCTACCCTTTCGCGAAAAATGATCGAGATTTCTTTGAGCCTGAAGCCGGCTTTCCAGGCCCGAAAATGGATTTCGATTTGAAAGGAATAGCCATTGCTTCGAAGTTTGGTAAGGTCAATCTTCTCAAGTACGCGTCGGTGGATGCATTTGAATCCAGCAGTTGTATCGTATATAGGTAATCCAGTGACAAATCGGGCGTAAAGATTTGCAGAATAAGAGAGAATCAAGCGGGAAAGTGGCCAATTAATGATACTGATGCCATCACAATATCGTGAACCGATGGCCAGATCGGCTTCACCACGTTGAACAGCTTCGACCAAACGAGGGACGTCATGGGGATCATGACTAAAATCGGCATCCATTTCAACGATCATCTGATAATTACGTTCCAGTGCCCAGGCAAACCCGGATGCATAGGCTGTTCCAAGACCCATTTTCCCGCTACGCTGAATCAAGTGAATACGTCCAGGGTATTGCTCAGCGAGTGATTTCACCGCAGAGGCTGTACCATCAGGCGAAGCATCATCAACAACCAATACGTGTGGACTTAGGGACAATTCCATCAATACCGGTAACATTCTGGATATGTTTGTCACCTCATTGTAGGTTGGTATCACAATAAGGATCTCTGATGCAGTCATTATTGTCCCTTTCCGGTAAAAATGGTCACAAGGGTATTAAACAGAATTTTAAAATCCATACGAAGGGACATATTTTCGACGTAGAAAAGATCGTATTTCGTCTTCTCTTTTACATCTTCCAGACTAGTGTCGTATTTCCATTTAACCTGTGCCCATCCGGTAATTCCAGGTCGTACATTCAGACGTCGGGCATACAAAGGGATTTCTTTTTTGAACTGTTCTACAAAATGAGCTCTTTCAGGACGAGGTCCGACGAAACTCATTTCACCTTTAATGACGTTAAACAGTTGAGGTAGTTCGTCGATTCGAGTTTTACGAAGCCATTTACCGAGTGGAGTAATCCGTGGGTCATTTTCTTTAGCCCATACCGGACCCGTTTCCACTTCCGCATTCTGTTTCATCGTTCGGAATTTATACATCGTGTAGGGTCTGCCGAATCGACCAACGCGTTCCTGGGCAAAAATAGCCGGACCAGAGCTGGTAAGGCGTATCAACATAGCGACAATTACCATTATGGGTGTCGCGATGATGAGAATAACTATAGAGAAGACCAGGTCGAAGATCCGTTTGGTACCTTTTTCCCAGCTAGGCATAGGATCGGGCATCACATCGATCAAGGGCAATCCAAAAATTTGATTCGTTCGGTTAAGGCCAATAATCATCTGATAAAAATCGGGTAGAATCTTAACGGAAACATCTGGGATCGTGATTTGATCAATCACTTTGATGATTTGTTCATTTTGACCCGCCTCGAGGGCTACGATCACATCTTGGGCTCCAAGGGTTAATAATTGGTCTGAAAGTTGACTGATATCACCCAGGATGTCTTCAGCTGGTACCGCTACCTCACCCGATACCGAATTGTCTGGACGAAGATAACCCACTACCTGTAAACCGGTGGTGCGATTGCGATGGATGTCTTCGACGATGCTGCGAGCGCGCTCTCCTGTGCCAACCACTATGGCCTTATGTAAACCAAAACCCTTTAAAACGCGATATTTTTGGACGCTTCGTATGATGAGTCGATGAACAGATACCAATCCAAAGCTGATGAAGCCATATATCAGCATGTTTTTTCTATTCGTATCAATTCGGGAGAGCCTGTTCGAATCCCATCCAATTTGATCCACAAAAAGAAGAAAAAAGAGGATGAGGATACCAATCAGTATTACTTTTCCTACTCTGACAACCTCATCGAAACGAGAGATCATATACAGATTTCGATAGAGACCGAAAAATGTAAAAAACAGTATCCAAACAATGGTTAGTACGATACTGGGTATAATCCACTCGATTCCGGAGGGAGCCATCTCATCCCAACGCAATCTCCATTGGTTAAAGAGCATCAAGGCTAGGAAAAGGGCGAGGAAGTCGCCCAGTATTACGATGGCAATATTCGTGAATTTCTTCACGTGATTTGGGTTAATGAGTGTTTTTCCGATAAGGCAATAAATCTTCTTAAATTAGGTGCTCCTGTTCGAATTCGCAACGACACATTTGTATCAATTAAAATCTACTTGTCAGGGCACCAAAGCCAGACGTGGTTCCTTAAGTACCGATCACGGCACTATCGAGACACCCATCTTTATGCCTGTGGGTACCCATGGGACGGTAAAAGCAGTAACACAAGGACAGTTACGCACTGATATCAAAGCTCAGATCATTCTTGGTAATACCTACCACTTGTATTTACGTCCGGGAACCGACATAATCGGGAAAGCAGGTGGATTACATGCCTTTAATGGCTGGGATCGGCCCATATTGACAGATTCAGGCGGTTATCAAGTTTTTTCCCTGTCAAATAATCGCAAGTTGCACGAGCGAGGGGCTGAATTCAAGAGTCATATTGATGGATCTGCGCACTTGTTCACTCCCGAAAATGTTGTAGATATCCAGCGTGCGCTAGGTTCTGATATTATGATGGTACTCGATGAGTGTCCGCCTTACCCCAGCGATCATAGCTATGCAAAAACGTCCATGGATCTCACACACAGGTGGGCTCTTCGCGGTCGCAAAGCCTTCCTCGAAACTCAGGCTCGTTATGGCCATCGGCAGCATCAGTTTGGCATCGTACAAGGCTGCACATTTGGTGATTTGCGACGGGATTCGGCCAAAGCAATTGCAGATATGGATTTCGAGGGCAATGCTATCGGTGGCTTAAGCGTCGGCGAACCCACCGACCTACTCTATGAAATGACCGATTTTACCACCGATCATCTGCCGGCTCACAAAGCGCGATATTTGATGGGAGTTGGTACTCCTCAAAATCTGTTAGAGTGCGTAGCCCGAGGCATCGACATGTTCGATTGCGTGATGCCCACGCGTAATGCCCGAAACGGTATGCTGTTTACGCGAAACGGCAGCATCAATCTTCGAAACAGCAAATGGAAGACTGTATTTGAATCAGCAGATCCAGGTTTTGAGTCTGAGCTGTGTCAGGAATATACCCTCGCGTATCTGCATCATCTGTTCCGTAGTCAGGAAATTCTGGGTTTAACTCTGGCATCTGTTCACAATCTACAGTTTTACTTATGGTTGATGCAACAAATCAGAGACCATCTTGACGCAGGCGATTTTCATAGCTGGTATCCAGGTATGGTCGAGCAAGTAGGACGTAAGCTCTGATCAGGAAACAGTCTTACGAGGTCTTATGACAGATTTTGCCAGAATGTCTAGATCTAACCAAATGGAATAGCTCTGCAGATAATGGAGGTCTATTTGTTCAGCTTCCTTCTGATTTGCAAGTGAGGAACCTCGCTGTTGCCTCAAACCTGTAATGCCGTATTTGTAGTATAACATAGATTGATGTTGATCTGCGATTAAGGGCGCCCCGACCATACTTAGTTCACCGGAAATAACATAGCCCAATGTTGACAAGATGTTCATCCAAACTGGATAGGTTTTGGGAAGTAATCGAAGGGTAAAATAGTTTTGCTCGTCCCTGTAGAATTTATGGATCTCGCGTTTTCTGTTAAGGAAGATCCATGGTATACCCAGAATTGGAAGAAGGATCAGGAATAAAGGAATAGCAAGTAGCAAATCCAGATTTCTTTTAGCAAATTGATTCCATGTAGAATAATAGAGTAACTGAACATCCACCAATGGGATATTATCCAGATACTCTACATTGGATTTACCAATAATGTAATCGAGTGTATTAGGAACGATTTTAAAAATAATGTTGCGCTCCTGAAGCTGTGACATCACCTGAAGAACCTTCTCGTGACTGACAGCATCTACCAGGAAGAAGATTTGTCCGGCCTGGTGATAGGTACTGATACTTGAAATCTGGGATAGTTTTCCAACAACTGGCACCCCTTCAATTTCAACAAGCTCATCATTAGAATCTGTTTGGACGATCCCGGCGATATGATAATTCCAATCCACTCGGGTTCGGATTTTTCGAATCAATTCTGCCGTTTTATCATTCAAACCAACAATCAAAATGCGGGTTGGCTGAAACTGGCCTGTCGAAAACGGTTGATTCCGTTTGAGATTTTTTCTGAGCAGTCGCATACTCGAAAGAATAATGGCGCCACTTAGTGCAGCTGAAACCAAAATCCATCTTGAAAATGCGTATTCTCGCAAGAAATAAGTAATTACAGCGGTGCCTATGATAGCAAAAAGAGTTGCTTTTAGTACTGCTGCTGCCGAATGCCTCTTCGTTCCATAGAGGTCATAATATTTACCTGCAATAATGTACAGGATGGCAATAATAACATTATAGACGAGGTATCGGGGTTTATATTCGTTGAATAAATTTTCTGGTTGAATATTGTAGCGTATCAAAAATGCAGTGAATACCAATAGATTCAGAATCACCAGATCGACCATTGGATTCCATAAACGTTTAAGCAAGGTCTTGAGATAACCCAAAACGCCTCGAATAACAATACCGCTGAGAATCACCAGACGAAATAAAAGCGTGTAACTGTAACTGTAATGTTTTTCAAAAAATTGATACATCGCCTTATTGAAAATGATGATGTAATCAATATTGTCTTTTTTTGTACTTTCGCCTTTGTAGTGTATAATGCTTGTTTGGGGCACGTAATCGATGTGCCATCCCCCTTTTGTGAGCCTGTAACAGACATCCACATCCTCACCATACATAAAAAACTGCTCGTCAAAGCCGCCAAGCTCCTTGAGGACATCAGTACGAAAGAACATAAAGCTACCACTAATCACAGGCACCTGAGAAGCGGTGTTTTCATCGAGCCAATTCATGTAGTAGCCGGCAAAAAATTTACTCTTTGGAAACAGGTTCGATAAACCCAACACCTTACCTAGGGCTGTCCAGGGAGTTGGAACCGTTCGTCGAGATTCATCGGCAAAGCTACCATCTGGATTTAGAATTTTACATCCACAGGCACCGGTTTGAGGATGCTTTTCCATATGTTCATAGAGTATGCGAAGGGTGTCTTCTTCGATAAGCGTATCAGGATTGATGAGAAGAGTATATTTTCCCCTTGCACGAAAGATGGCCTGGTTATTGGCCTTTCCAAAGCCAAGATTTTCGCGATTTTCTATATACGTTATCCCAGGAAATCGCTGCTTTAAGTACGGAAGAGAACCATCCGAAGAGTTATTGTCGACTACAAAAATCTCCAGCTTCAAATCAGCGCGCGCCTTATCGATCGAAACAAGCAAATTCGATAGAAACTCCTTGACATTGTAATTTACAATGACAAGGCTGATATCCACTTGATCGTGTGCGGTATGAGAGTCTTCTGATGGGATCACACGCGAAAGATAAATGAAATGAACCATTCTTCCATTCCTGACCCCAAGCATTGTATCTTATTGGTATGTCTATCGATCTTACATCTCGCTATCCGGAAACCCTGCGCCTACTGAAAAAACACTGGGGCTTTGATGAATTTCGTCCAGGCCAGGATATCGCGGTTAAGTCTAAAAGGATTGACCTATGTTGATATAAAATTTTCTGGAACTACTAGTGGTGCGAACAGAACACTAGTTAGACCAGGAGGTTTTTTTACTATCAATGGGGAAACTTTTTATTTCACAGCATACTCCAAACTTGTTAGTGGCACA
>CAZXGO010000012.1:4315-7804 GCA_964640035.1 uncultured Chitinophagales bacterium | reverse complement strand
TCGCGGTTAAGTCTGTATTGTCGGGCTCAAATACACTAGTGCTCTTCCCAACAGGTGGTGGGAAATCCTTATGCTACCAAGTACCTGCACTTGTGTTGGATGGCTTGACCCTTGTAGTGTCACCATTAGTGGCTCTGATGGAAGACCAGGTTAATCAGCTACGAAATGCCGGGATCTCCGCTGAATTTATCAACTCAACCCTAACAAAGGTTCAGGTTGAGCAACGCGTCATCAATGCGCGTAACGGGATGTATCGATTGCTTTATGTTGCACCTGAGCGTCTACAGACACCTTTGTTTCAACATGAACTTCCGGACATGAATGTGGATTTAGTTGCTGTCGACGAGGCCCACTGTATCTCGGAATGGGGACATGAATTTCGCCCCTCGTATCGGTTAATTCGCTCATGGATAGAACAATGTGGTATTCAACCACGGTGGATGGCTTTGACGGCTACAGCCACCCCAAAAGTGAAAGATGATATTATTACCAACCTTGGATTCCACGATCCTGTAGTGGTAAGTAAAACCTTTGAGCGTAGTAATCTTCGATGGTGGGTCATGCCAACGCATCAGAAGATGGCTATGCTCAAGAAACTACTCGCTAAATCGGAGGGCTCTGGATTGATCTATGCGGGTACACGTCGCGAATGTCAGCAACTGGCTGAACAGATCACAACATTGGGCGTTCGGGCTGAAGCCTATCACGCCGGACTCCCTGCAGATCTTCGAAGAAAGATACAGGGAGAATGGATTGATGGAAGTATCCCCATTGTCGTTGCTACAAATGCCTTTGGAATGGGTATCGACAAGGCAAATTGCCGATTTGTGATCCACTGGGCCATCCCTGGTTCGATAGAGGCCTACTATCAGGAGGCTGGTCGTGCTGGTCGTGACGGACTCCCCTCTTTTCCAGTGCTGTTATACTCGGAAAATGATGTGGAACGTCTGCGCAATCAGACGGAACAGTCGCATCCCAATCGGGAAGTCTTGCATAAGGTCTATTCAGGCTTGTGCGACACGCTTGATCTGGCCCTTGGAACAATGCACGATCATCCTCGTCTCATTGATCCAGAGGCTCTATCAAAACGAACAGGTGTGCCACTAAAGACGATACCCTACGCCCTGCAAGCCCTGGATCGCTATAATGTGATAACCTTGAACGATGAGTATCCACAAGCGATAGGCGTACGATTTAAGGTTGATGCAGCGTTGGTCTGTCGACCCACCCAAGGCAAAAAACCGGCAAAAGATGCTTTTGGGGATACATTAGTTCGATTATATGGGTCTGAGGCTAGCTATGATTATTATTATCTGGATACTCAGTTTGTATGTGAAAAGCTCCAACTCAGTACTAATGCCCTCATTAAAGCCCTAGAGGTATTTAGATTGGATGGCTTTCTGGACTATGAAATTCGAGACGGCAAACCATTGGTTCAACTCGTTGAACCGCGTCATATGCGCGTTCCTGTCAGCAATGATACCGTTGAACACTACCGTCGCCAGCTTATGTTGCGCCTCGATTATATGCATGGCTATGCAGAATCGAAACAATGTCGTAGTGCTTATTTACGGCGTTATTTTGGCGAAACAAATGTACCCGATCGCTGTGATAATTGTGATATATGCCTGAAAGATCAGAAAGCTAATGCTACGTATGATCTGGAAACAGATGCCAGAGAGCTTCTAAAACGTATTCGTGAAAAGGATCAGGAATTTGATACCTTACGAAAACAACTGGAGTGGGATCCTAAAAGGATGCGCCAGAGTGTGAGCTGGCTCATGGGAGAAGGATTTATCCGACAACAAGGAACTCTACTGAGTAGTGCCAGAAACTAATGTGTACTATTTCCGTAGAATAAAAAGATGGAAAAGGTATTCGCTGAGGATAGTATTTGATGAAACTGCATTATAATTCGCCGGTCATTTTGACCTATACCCTGATTTCGGTGTTCCTTCTTGCGATTGATCCTTTATTTAGCAGAGCACTATCCACATCTATCCTTGTCGTGCAACCAGGTGCATCTCTCCTGGAAATACATACCTGGGTGGGAATCTTTGGTCATGTTGTGGGTCATGCCGACTGGAATCATCTTTTAGCCAATGTTGCCATCATACTGTTGATCGGTCCAATTTTAGAAGAAAAATATGGATCGGGTCGCCTGCTATCGATGATCTTTTTTACTGCGCTCGCAACCGGACTGATTGTCGTTTTTTTCTTTAGAGAGGCGTTGATTGGTGCAAGTGGAGTGGCCTTTATGATGATCTTACTAGGATCGTTTGCGAATGCTAAAACAGGTCGAATCCCCCTCACCTTCATCCTGGTGGCCTTTATCTACCTGGGACGTGAGGTCTTCGCAGCCATCGAAGAAGATCATATTTCACAAATGGCTCATATCATTGGAGGAGTGCTCGGAAGTGGTTTTGGTTTTATCATCCGTCCACATGCTACAGCTCCCAATGGCGTTCAGTATCCCAACGTAAGCCTACCGCCTACCAGAAGCTCTGCTCAACAGTACAACAAAACGGACCATACCGGCTTACAAGATTTCCCGGAGCTGAAGATATCCAAACAGGATATGCGTTACGGTATGGATGATGAATAAAAAAAAGCCCGATCTGTAGACCAGGCTTTTCAATATCAAAGGCCGAGTTAACTACTCAGATTATAGTCTAGAAGAGAGATTTCACATACTCACGACGCATGAGGGCAATCGCGGTAATTGAAATTTCTTTTGGACACACGGCTTCACACTCCCCGTGATTGGAGCAATCTCCGAAGCCTTCCGCTTCCATTTGCTCAACCATGCTGCGAACGCGCATTTTACGCTCCGGTGAACCTTGAGGGAGCAAGGCTAGCTGAGAGATTTTAGCTCCGGTAAACAAAGACGCCGAGCTGTTGGGGCATGCTGCCACACAGGCTCCACATCCGATACATGTGGCGTAGTCGAAGGCTTCATCAGCGATTTCCTTACCGATGGGGATGGCATTGGCATCTGGGGCCGCTCCGGTATTGACGGATATGTAGCCACCAGCTTCGATAATACGGTCGAAGGCACTGCGATCAACCACCAAGTCTTTGATAACCGGGAAAGCTGCAGTACGCCATGGTTCGATCGTGATCTCATCGCCATCATTGTAGTGACGCATGTGGAGCTGGCAGGTTGCTGTGGCTTTATTTGGACCGTGTGCGGTGCCGTCGATTACTACCCCGCAGGATCCACAAATACCCTCACGACAGTCATGCTCAAATTCGACAGGTTCTTCCCCCTTGAGAATGAGCATTTCATTGAGGTGATCCAGCATCTCAAGAAAAGACATATGTGTGCTAACCCCAGGCAGGGTGTACTGCACCATAGCACCTTTGCTTTTTGCATCTTTTTGGCGCCAGACGTTAAGTTTTAGCGTCATGATTTCTGTGCTCATGCTCAGTTGCTCCTATTTGTAGCTACGTTGGCTTAGTTTAACATTATCAAATTCGAGGGCTTCT
>CAZXGO010000012.1:0-4305 GCA_964640035.1 uncultured Chitinophagales bacterium | reverse complement strand
GAATTCCCAGGCTGCTACGTATGCGAAGTTATCATCATCACGTAAGGCCTCACCCTCTGGTGTTTGGTATTCTTCACGGAAGTGCCCACCACATGACTCATTACGCTCGAGAGCATCGAGAGCCATCAACTCACCTAATTCAAGGAAATCGGCCACACGTCCGGCAAACTCGAGGTATTTGTTGTAGGTATCTTTTACACCGGTAAGTTTTAGGTTCTTCCAGAAATCTTCACGAAGTGCTCTGATCTCAGCAATCGCTTCTTTGAGACCGGCTTCGGTTCGGGCCATACCCACTTTATCCCACATGATCTTTCCAAGCTCACGGTGGTATTCCATCACGGTCTTATTTCCATTGATGGATAGCATGCGATCGATTTGATCACGAACGGATTTCTCCGCTTCATCAAAGGCTGAGTGTTTGGTATCGATCACTTCTGTTTTGTGGGAAGCGAGATAATCACCCAAGGTGTACGGAATAACAAAGTATCCATCGGCCAGACCCTGCATTAAGGCAGAAGCACCGAGTCGGTTAGCACCGTGATCAGAGAAATTGGCCTCACCCAAGGCAAACAAGCCGGGTACAGTCGTCATCAGATTGTAATCCACCCACAGACCACCCATGGTGTAGTGCACGGCAGGGTAAATCATCATCGGGGTTTCATAGGGATTATCACCGGTGATGCGCTCGTACATATCGAAAAGGTTACCATAGCGCTCAGCGATGGCATCACGACCCAGGCGCTTGATAGAACTCTCAAAATCGAGATAGACCGCCATGCCTGTTGGACCAACCCCGCGACCTTCATCACATACATCTTTGGCATTACGGGATGCCACATCACGAGGAACGAGGTTACCGAAGCTCGGATAGCGCTCTTCGAGGAAGTAATCGCGCTCTGATTCAGGGATGTCTTTGGCCTTGCGTTTATCGCCTACGGCTTTAGGAACCCATACTCGTCCATCATTACGCAAGCTCTCACTCATGAGGGTCAATTTGGACTGATAATCGCCCAACTGTGGAATACAGGTAGGGTGAATCTGGGTAAAGCATGGGTTGCCGAAGAAAGCGCCTTTTTTATAACAACGCCATGCAGCCGTTGCATTGGAATTCTTTGCATTCGTGGACAAGAAGTACACATTGCCATACCCGCCGGTACACAGAAGTACGGCGTCGGCAGCGTAGCGTTCGATTTCGCCATTGAGCAAATTCCGGGCGATGATGCCTTTAGCCTGTCCATCGACCGTTACAAGATCAACCATTTCACGACGGGTGAGCATTTTCACGCTGCCTAGCTCGACCTGGCGCATTAATGCAGAATAGGCGCCCAAAAGAAGCTGCTGACCGGTTTGTCCTTTGGCGTAGAAGGTCCTGGATACCTGGGCACCTCCGAAGGATCGGTTGTCGAGTGTACCACCGTATTCACGGGCAAAAGGAACACCTTGAGCAACCGATTGATCGATGATATTGACACTAACTTCCGCCAGACGGTGAACATTGGCCTCGCGGGCGCGATAATCGCCCCCTTTGACAGTATCGTAAAACAAGCGATAGATGGTATCTCCATCATTCTGATAGTTTTTTGCCGCATTAATCCCACCCTGAGCGGCGATACTATGTGCGCGACGTGGGGAATCGTGGATGCACATGGCCGTCACGTTATAGCCAAGCTCACCCAGCGAAGCAGCTGCTGATGCTCCAGCAAGGCCGGTACCGATCACCAGAATGTGTTTTTTTCGTTTGTTGGCTGGAGAGACAAGTTTGATCGTGTTTTTATGGTTTTTCCACTTCTCGCCTATCGGACCATCCGGAATATTAGACGTGAGTTTGGGCGAAGTTTTAATCTTGGTACTCATGATGCGTTCGTCTCCGGGGTTACACAAAGAAATAGATATAAAGAGGGATGCTCAAAAAGCCAACGGCAAGCAACAGAGCTACAACTACACCAGCGGATTGCATCGTCTTACGAGCGGAAGGTTTGATCGCTCCGAGCGATTGGAAGGCGCTCCAAAAACCATGGCGCAAGTGAACACCCAATAGCGCCATCACAACAGTGTAGCCTATCACATAAACGGGATTTTTGAAGGTCTCGATGACGAGACGATATAAGTCGCGGGAAGGTTCGCCATCGATCATTGTGACGTAGCCTTCAGCCATACCGGGTCCGAATTTGAAGGTCCATACGTGTCCCACGATAAATAACAATAGAATAGAGCCCGTAAAAATCATACTCCGGGAGCTAAAATTCTGCGCGCTAGGCTCGCCTGCTGACTTGTACTTCACATAGCCTACCGGACGTGCACGACGCTTACCCAGCCAGATGTTGATGCCTATTACTGCATGTACAAGGAGGGTAAGCACCAGACCCGCTTCAGCGATATAGAGAAGCAATCCCTGACTTTCGAGGAATTTAGTGTATGCGTTAAATGATGCTCCGCCATCATCCACAAAGAGCTGAAAATTGCCCAGTAAATGAGCGATGATGAATAATATCCAGGCGATGCCTGTTATGCCAGTGAGCACTTTTTTGCCCACAGTGGTCCACGCAGACGACAACACGGTCGCTTTTTGGGTATTCATACCGGAAATACGTTGAATGAAAGGTATTTAGCCATTGACTTGTTCGCTAAACTACCAAAAAAATGCGATTTTAGGAATCACAAAAATGGCTGTAGCAAAACAATTTTTTAAATTTTTGCCATGACACGAAGACGAACACCATACAAACAGAAATACGTTTCCGAACTGGTTTAAAAATGAATCTCAGTGTCAAATCAGCATTTCGGGCAGATGTTCGAGAGAAAGGATCTCGATTTTTGAGTTTTTTGTTCCCCGTCTGGGAGGATGGTGTATTTGAAGATCGCTTATCGCAGTACAGAAAAGAATTTTACGATGCCTCTCATCATTGCTCAGCGGTAATTCGGTTTGGCAAGCCTCCTCAGGAACATGCTCATGATGATGGCGAACCGGCAGGAACAGCTGGTTTACCCATATTAAATGCCATGCGATCGGCTCATCTGGTAAATGCAGGGATTATTGTGATCCGATATTTTGGAGGCACAAAACTCGGGAAGACAGGCTTGATAGAAACCTACGGACGAGTAGCCGAATCGGTGATTGAATTAGCAAAGCTATATCCAGTTCGATCCGTATCTACCATTCGGGTCATGAGCTCCTATGACAACATCAAGGTCGTAGAAATGATCATCCAGAGAACGGGAGCTGAACGTCTAGCATCAAGCTATCAACAGCAGGTAGAACTCATGCTTCGAATTGATTCCGACCAATACGATCAGCTCATGCACCAACTTGAGGAAGTAGCATATGTTGGGATACAATATGAACGCATGGACTCGGGTTTGGTGTTAGCAGGAGCCTAAGCTAATTCCTAATAAAACAGTACCTTTACCCCATGAAAATTTACACACGCACTGGAGATGATGGTACAACCGGCTTGTTTGGTGGCGGACGCGTCAGCAAAGCGTCAGCGCGTATTGAGTGCTATGGCACCGTCGATGAACTCAATTCCATTATTGGCTTGGCCAGAAGCCAAGGGTGTAGCCCTGAAGGCGAACGCTATCTTCATAATCTACAAAACACGCTCTTCGTGCTCGGCGCCGATTTAGCCACCCCCCGAAATGCCAAAGCAGTAATCGATCGTATCGAGGAACAACATGCCACTGAGCTTGAAACCTGGATCGACGAATTGGATGCGCAGCTTGAACCGCTGAAGACCTTTGTACTGCCTGGAGGCACTCAAGCCGCTTCCGGTATTCATTTGGCCAGGACCGTATGCCGACGCGCAGAACGTCTGTGTGTAGCTGCCCATGAAGAAGAAGATCTGGGAGATGCCGTTGTTCATTTTTTGAATCGACTTAGCGACTTTCTCTTTATGCTTGCCCGATGGGAAAACCAGGCTGCGGGAATACCCGATACCCCGTGGATCTCTAAGTAAATGGACGGATGAGTATGGCGACAAAGCAGGAAACACAAGCCAAAGCCTCCTTGAGCACCTCCCGAAAATGGGTATTCTCCCTACTCACTCTTCTTATTCCGGTGTTCCTGTTTGTGAGTCTTGAAATGGGATTACGCTGGGGGGGCTACGGCGGTGATCTCCGCCTATTTCAGAAATTCGATGGGTATGGAGGTGGGGAATTAAATGTTCCCAATCCAAATTTTGCAGCTCGATATTTTGTGAATGTCCGCCTGGTTCCAACACCATCCCGGGATGGTTTTTTGGTTGAAAAACCTGATAACGGACTGCGGTTATTTGTGATGGGTGAGTCGACAACGGCCGGGTACCCCTA
>CAZXGO010000011.1:36094-41897 GCA_964640035.1 uncultured Chitinophagales bacterium | reverse complement strand
CACCACCAATTGGAGTAGATATTGTCTTATTTGATGGAGAAGATTACGGGCGTGAAGGCGATCTGTCGATGTATTTTCTTGGTTCTCGTTATTGGGCACAACATCCAATTGTCCCGGGATATAAACCTCGATTTGGTATCCTGTTAGATATGGTAGGAGGAAAGGGTGCTGTTTTTCCTAAGGAGGTCAATTCGGTTAATGTTGCTCCAACGTTAGTGGATGAGCTTTGGATGCTTGCTTCTGAAATGGGCTATGAATCCCAGTTTAAAAATGAATTGGGATTACCTATTCAAGATGATCACGTAATATTAAACCAATATTCTTTGTTTAAAACCATCAATATCATTCATCATCGAAGACCCTTTGGTAATCAAACAGGTTTTGCAGAATACTGGCACACGACGGATGATAACTTAAATAACATCGATCCACAGGTACTTGGATCTGTAGGTCAATTGCTCACTGAATTGATTTATAATCGCTTATAATGACAAACGAATTCTACGT
Organism: uncultured Chitinophagales bacterium; assembly: GCA_964640035.1. Classification (GTDB taxonomy): domain Bacteria; phylum Bacteroidota; class Rhodothermia; order Balneolales; family CAYWCV01; genus CAYWCV01. Next base: position 41,390 of record CAZXGO010000011.1, on the reverse strand, counting down.
TAGATTACATTTTTTGTGTCCATCTCCCTATCAGGATTTTGCTATTGCAGAATTAGCTGAATTTGGAGTTGACGGTTTTGACCAAAACGATCAGGGCTTTTATGCGTATTTACCACAAAGCTCATACACAGAAGAACTTAAATCGTCAATGCTTACTTCCGTAAGTAATAGTGATTATGCATGTGATTTGGTTCAGGAGGAAGTAATTCAACCGAAAAATTGGAATGAAGAGTGGGAAAAGTCGATTCGGTCGCAATACATCGCTCCCTTTTTTATTTGTCCATCCTGGGTACACGAACAGCAACCGCCAGACAGTTTACGCCTGACTATCGACCCAAAAATGGCTTTTGGAACTGGAAATCATGAAACAACGAGATTAATTTTACAACTCTTACCTAAGTATGTTCACCAAGATTCTTCTGTACTGGATGTTGGAACAGGAACTGGTATCCTAGCTATTGCTGCTTTAAAACTTGGAGCAAAAAATGCTTTAGGATTTGATGTTGATGAATGGTCATATACCAATGCGATCGAAAACGCTGAATTCAACGACGTTAGTGCTACATTTGACATAAAATTCGGGTCATTTGAAACTGTTCCGGTTGATCAAGCATACGATGTGGTAATCGCAAATGTGAATAGAAACATACTTTTAGAATTATCCTCAAAAATCGTTCATGCTACCCAAAAGGGAGGAACTATACTTCTATCAGGTTTACTTGGAAACGAGGATATTCATATTCTCGTGAATAATGATTTTAGAAGTCTGGAACTCCTGGAGACCTCAAGAGAGGGTGATTGGATATGTATGGTATTTAGAAAGGTATAGGTAAACGAATACCAGCCGATAGTGCCGCTTGATCAAAGTTTGAAAGCGTAAACTTAAACTCTGCAAACGCTTTTAATTGGTTGGTGATTACATATTCTCCTCCGACACCTAAATTTAATCCAGCCTTGAGATCACTAGTGTTTGAAAATACAGACGAGTTTGGACCCTCATATTTTAAGGCAACATTGGCGAAATTCAGTCCACTTACTACATAGGCTGATACTTCATCCTTCTCATAGATGGTATAGTTGACATTTATATTAAGTTCAAACCATCTTTGATCGTAGAATCTGCTAACCTCTTTGGGGAGGTACCAAACGAAATTCCCACCTACACGAAGATGTTCGACCTCTTCAATGGTATACAAGCCACCGATGGTCAGTCCAATGGTTTCAGCCTCTGTACCGTATGACAAACCTCCTCCTATAGACACCTGAGCATGTACCTTTGAAGATGTCAATATGAATAAGGATAATAGGGATACTATAGGTAGTACTTTAAAAGACATGGTGTTACAGATAAAATGATTATTTGATACTAAAGAGGACCAAATATACGCTTAACCATTAAAATGCATGAAGCATACACTTGGAAAATAGTATCTTATGGCTATGTCATCACCTCTGAAATCTGGTAACGAAAGCCCTGACGTAGGATCAGAACCATCACCAACGCCCTTCTCTTCGAGTAGTTTGGAGGATAGTGCTCTCATAGAGAGGGCCAAAAACAGGGATGAAGAAGCTTTTAAAATCCTATTTCATAAATACCAACGAGCTCTTCGATTTCATATTACTCGGATGGTTAAGGATAAAGAGGAAATTGATGATCTTGTTCAGGATATCTTCCTTAAAGCGTTTACCCATCTGGTATCCTACAACACTAGTTACGCTTTCTCTACATGGTTGTATCGAATTGCTACCAATCATACCATCGATTATTTACGAAAGAAAAAACTAAATACGTTTTCGATACACGAGCCCATTTCAACTAAAGACGGTGAAATGAGTATCGAGTTGCCAGATCATACCAGCCAAGCAGATGCTCTTATTTTAAATACTCAGCGCGATAAAATTATTCATGAAGCCTTAGATCTTCTTCCGGAAAAGTATCGCATGGTTATTGAAATGCGACACATGGAGGAAAAAAGTTATCAAGAGATATCTGAAGCACTTGAGTTACCTTTGGGAACTGTAAAAGCTCACATTTTTAGAGCTAGGGAATTACTCTATAAATATTTAAAGGACAGAAGATCAGCTTTTTAGTCAAATGGCTTTCTAGTGTTTTCAATAGCGATTGTAATATTTCGAACTAAGCCAGGGTACTTCGTTCTCTTTACGGCACTGTTTTTGAAGAGTTTATTATAGGTGTCAATATCTAAATTTTTCCATGCCTCTCTAGACATCTCTATAACTTCTTTTCTAGGTTTAAAACGTTCTTCTTTGTAAGATGGGGCCTTTGAATTCCATGGGCAAACATCCTGACAAATGTCACAGCCATACATCCATTCTCCCATTTGTTTTTGAAGGTCCTGGGGTATTTGATCTTTTAACTCAATGGTGAGATAGCTTATACATTTACGGGAGTCCAATACCATTGGTGCAACGATCGCTTGAGTAGGACAAGCATCAATACATCGGGTGCAAGAGCCGCAATGGGTTGTTGTTGGTTTGTCATAATCAAATTCTACATCAAGGATAATTTCACCAAGAAAAAACCATGAACCCAATTTTTTATTTAGAACATTTCCATTTTTACCCATCCATCCGAGTCCGGAACGTACCGCCCACGCTTTTTCCATTACTGGAGCAGAATCAGTAAAAACACGACCATCCACATCGCCTTCAAGTTCTTGAATGTAATGCAACAATGATCGTAGTTTATCCCGGATTACATCGTGATAGTCGTCTCCCAATGCATAGGAAGAAATACGTAAATCACCATCAGTATGATGTATTGATTTATCAATGTATTGAAGACTAAGGGAGATCACCGTTTTTGCATTCGGTACCAATTTGCGAGGATCAACGCGAAGATCGAAATGATTTTCCATCCAAGACATTGTGCCATGCATCCCACTTGCAAGCCATTTTTCTAGAAGAACGGCCTCATCACTTAAGTGAGTAGCTTTTGCAAAGCCAATATTTTCGAACCCTAGTTCATGAGCAAAAGCACGAACATGATTGGTTCGATCGCTTACCGAGAGCATATTCTAAAGATTGGAGCCATCAACCTCTTCTAATCTTCCCTTATGTAATTTGATGGTTCTGTATGGATATTGACGTACTAATTCGTAATTATGCGTTACCATCAGTACGGCCATTCCACGAAGATTAATTTGTTTGAGAATATCCATGATTCCAGCTGAGGCTTCTGGGTCGAGATTACCAGTGGGTTCATCTGCCAATAGAAGCCTGGGTTCATTGACCAGTGCTCTAGCGATCACGACACGTTGTTGCTCTCCACCCGATAGTTCATCAGGCATGCTATGTCGTTTGTGGCCCAGTCCTACTAAAGAAAGAACTTCCAGAACACGCATTTTTATTTCAGATGTTTTAGCACCAATTACTTCCATCGCAAAAGCAATATTATCATAGACATTTCGATCTGGAAGGAGTTGGAAATCTTGAAAGACGATGCCAAGACCTCTTCTCAGATACGGGACTTTACTAGAGGGCATTGTAGTTACATCAAAGCCTGCTACTCTGATTTCACCAGCCTCAGGAATAACTTCCCTGTATAGCATTTTCAAAAAAGAACTTTTCCCGGCACCGGTAGATCCAATGAGATAGCAAAATTGCCCATTGTCAAGGCTGAAGGTTACATCATCTAGAACGAGTTTCTTATCGTAACTTAATGAAGCATTTTTGAGTTCAATGACAGGATTTACATTCATGCTAGTACCAAGGTAATACGATCACTGTTTTCATTAGCTGGTTCTAATTCAAATGAATCATATTCAGCGACAATATTGAAAGGGGTTTTTGATACGATTGATCGCATTTCTTCCAGGGTATAAACTCGTTGTTTGTGAACTTCACGATATCTACGCTCGATGTGAATTTTATCCTCAGCTAATTTCTCGATTTCAAATTCGTTGTAGTGCATTTTTTCACTTGGTAGATATCTACTTAGACGAATATAACGGTAATTATCGGGAGTAGAACCCTCATCATTTAATGATTCTGCATGTCGAACAGAGTTTGTTGGAGTAGTAAAATCAAAAATGAAGATTCCATTTTCCCGTAAAACCGGTTTTACTTGTGAAAGTGCCTTTAAAACATCGTCAGCATGTAGGGCATAATTGATACTATCATACAACATCAAAACAACATCATAGGAGTGTTTGAGATCAATGTTGTAGTAATCTACTTGTTCCCAGGTAACGGCATTAGTACCTAATGCCGATTTTTGACGGGCTACTTCCAACATGTCGTTGGAGCCATCCGTTGCATGGATATTGTAAATATCTAGCTCGTCTAACGCTAAAGCGAACGAACCTGTACCGCATGCCAGTTCAAGAATATCTTCAGCCTCAGAGTGGTGTGTTTGTATTATTTCATCAATGAAGTCAGACCACATTACGTAGTCAATTTCCTTCATTACAGTATCATATATAGCTGCTAACGCAGAATAAGAGGCGCGGTCTTTTGAATCGGGACTCATTGTTACGTGAAATATATACCTAATCCAAGGATGAGTTGAATTTAATGATAACTTAAGCGTTTCGCCAAGTGTATTGCCTCAATAAATGATCGAGGATTGGCATAATTTTTACCCGCTATATCAAAAGCAGTTCCATGATCAGGAGAGGTACGTATAATAGGCAAGCCAAGCGTTACATTTACACCTGTTTCGAAGGCCAACATTTTGAATGGGATAAGCCCCTGGTCATGATACATAGCAATAACGGCATCTGAATGTTGCCACTTACCAGATCCAAAATATGCATCTGCTGGATATGGACCATGTAACTGCATACCTAATTCTAGGTGTTTTTGAATCACAGGAGTGATGATGTCATTTTCTTCATTACCAATAACCCCGCCATCACTAGCATGTGGGTTTAGTCCCAAAATAGCTATTCTAGGATCGGATATCTTGTACAAATTGACCAACGCACTATGGATCAGACCTATCTTCACATCTAATAGCTCTTCTGAAATGTGTTCCGCGACCTGTTTTAAAGGAATATGTACCGTTGCCAACCCAACCGTGAGTCTATCACTAGTTAAAATCATCATAACCTCATCTGAAGGTACTCTACAAAGGGAGGCTAACATCTCGGTATGGCCCGCATATTTCGACCCAGCTAAATGGATACTTTCTTTGTTTATGGGTGCAGTTATTACCATTCAAACTGCTGCCAATATAGAAGGCTCTTGGGTTCCTGCTTATACCGTAGGTTATACCACTCGAGAAGCGGTTATTAAAGAGTTTTCGCCAACTATTATTGCATTAATTCTAGCA
>CAZXGO010000011.1:27427-36084 GCA_964640035.1 uncultured Chitinophagales bacterium | reverse complement strand
GTGGGGATGACTCAGGCACCATTGAACTGCATCCTCAATACATTTGAGTGACAATTCGCCAGCAACACGATCAACCTTACCCATATGTATTGATATTGGCTTTTCGATAGACGTCCAAATACCAATAGATGATGATCTAATGTCGTTTGGATGCTCCATCTTGTACAAGGATAAGGTGGAACCGACATGAGTCTTCCACTGCTGCATTACCTCGTATTGCCCAAATATGATGAATGTGCAGTCTCTAAATTCGGATGATTCCAGGGCCTTAAATATTATTTCAGGCCCTATGCCATTAATATCACCTGCACTTATCGCAATGATTGTATCCAAAGCCGATTAATTTGTTGTTCGTACGATTTTGAAATCACCGAAACCAGAGCTCGCCTGAAAAATAATTTGACGTGTTCCATACTCCCAAACTTCTAATGCTGGATGGTCGGGGGGAAATCTGCGGCTCACACGATCTGGCTCACCCATCAAAATATAGGTCTTACCAAAATCAGAGGAATATCCTGGGGTTGTGGCTGATGTATATCGTTCATAAGCTACATCGACTCGTTTATAGAACTCAACCATCAGTTCGTTGTATTCGGTTTGTGGACTTGGATCTTTTGAAATCCAGAAATCTTTGAAGAACGCCTCTTTTTCAGAAGCACTTAACCGTCGTACACGTTTGAATTCATCTTCATCAAGCAGACTCTCCATCATATCTATGGCGACCGACACATTGAGAAGGCTAGTTGGAATATCTACCCATTTTGATTGAATGTTTTTGGTGGCATAGGGTGATGTTTTTCCAGTTTCAAAGACCTCAATCTTCATGGGTACATTAGGAAATGTGCTTCCGGGTACTTGCAGTCTAATCCATAGATGATCTGATTCAAGTTGGCTTAATTTGAACGGCTCTTCCCGATTTTTAGATACAAATGTACCTTTTACTATCATGTTTGATTCCAGATCAATTTCAGCCAAAATGTTCTTTATGGTGGTATCGCGTCGACCATATTCGAGAGCCGAGATCTTGACAGAGAACGTATTAAGATCCACATTCTTCTGAACTGGAATGAGAAGATCAAAATCGCTGCCATATGGTACCTGATTTCCATATCCTAGTAATTTGATAAAGCCTTGATGACCTGCAGATTCTTTTTCAAGCAGGTAAATTGGATATACTGATTGTGGAATTGAGAAGTTAGTCACCTTATGTCGAACTCTTCCAATTGGTCGAATACGGGTTTGACTCTCCTCACGTATGCTAAATACGAAATCATAATCACCCGTTGGAAGATTGAATTGAACAAAGCCTTCTAAAAAATGACGATTTGAGATCGTTTGAGAATAATTTTTAGCCTCTGCACGCCCTTTCCATGCTTCCGTAGCCAATGGAATTGATGGACTACCACTCGTTGATGCAGAACGTGACTGGTTACCAGTTAATCTTCGTTGATTCGAACCATCTCGCATGAACTCTGCATTCTCAGGTTCTTGGGTACGTTCAGTTATCATTGAACCTGCTTTATATACATCAACATAAATGATTACATCGGTGGCAAATTCAACATCAGGCTTATCCTGGGAAGCACTTCGGGTAAAGGTCAAAAAATCGTATTCTAGCCTGAAATGACCATTAACCATCAAACTATCGCTACGTAAAACAGGGAATGTATTTACATTTAGATATGCATTAGCCTGTCTGGTTCTAGCTAGTAGACTTTGATAGTTTGTAGCATTACGTTGAGCGTAAGAAAGTTCACTAATTCCAGTCAATAAAAGAAGAAAGAGTGCTAATGTGTGGAAACGGGGCATAATAAATCAGTAGATTTTTTTTGGAAAGATACACAGATCGTTAACAACGCTGTGCATTCACATTTATTTAAACTCATACTAATCATAACGGGTTCCAATCAGATGAAAGAATCGGTTCAAGTTTGTTACCTTACCAGTTGATTCAAGAGGAACAGCTATTATTGAATATGTCGTCAAATAGAGATCGGTTGCTTGCACGCATCAACGAAATTCTCAGCAAAGAAGCTGAAATTAAACTTGGAGGGGGAAAGACTCGAATTGAGTCAGAACACTCCAAAGGGAAACTTACAGCCAGAGAACGTATAGAACGTTTAATGGACGACGGGTCTTCTTTTCTTGAAATTGGTCTTTGGGCAGGTGAGGGGATGTATACGGATGTTGGGGGGTGTCCCTCTGGCGGTGTTGTAACCGGAATAATTCAGATACAGGGTCGCAAATGTATGGTTGTTGCCAACGACGCTACTGTAAAAGCCGGTGCATGGTTTCCAATTACCGCAAAAAAGAACTTACGCGCTCAAGAGATAGCAATGGAAAATCGATTACCATTGATTTATCTGGTTGATTCTGCTGGAGTTTACCTACCAATGCAGGATGAGATTTTTCCCGATAAAGAACATTTTGGCCGTATTTTTCGAAATAACGCAAAAATAAGTGCAATGGGTATTCCGCAAATTGCTGCAATCATGGGGAGTTGTGTTGCTGGTGGAGCCTATTTACCCATAATGAGTGATGAGGCTCTAATCGTGGATGGCACAGGGTCTGTTTTTCTTGCAGGAAGCTATCTTGTTAAAGCGGCTATAGGTGAACAGGTTGATAATGAAACACTCGGAGGGTCTGTCACTCATACCGAAATTAGTGGCGTAACAGACTACCGAATGCCCGATGATTCAACCTGTCTGGCTACGATTCGTGAACTCATTGATCGATTGGGTCCTGTAAAAAAAACGAATCTGAATAGGGATACATCAATAAATCCTGCTTTATCATCGGATACGGTCTTTGATTCCTTTCCTTTAGACAGATCCAAACCCTACGACATAAAGAATGTGATCGATTCTTTCATTGACACAAACTCATTTGTTGAATTCAAAAAAGGATATGGACAAACTATCCTCACAGGGTACGCACGTATAGATGGATATAGTGTAGGTATCGTTGCAAATCAACGTACCATTGTCAAAACCAAGACGGGGGAAATGCAGATTGGGGGTGTCATTTATAGTGATAGTGCCGACAAAGCAACTCGATTTATCTTAAACTGCAATCAAAAGAAAATCCCCCTGCTTTTTATACAGGATGTAACCGGTTTTATGGTTGGGAAACGCAGTGAGCACGGAGGGATTATCAAAGATGGAGCTAAAATGGTGAATGCTGTGGCGAATAGTACGGTTCCCAAAATCACTTTGATAATAGGTAACAGTTACGGCGCGGGTAATTACGCAATGTGTGGCAAAGCGTATGACCCAAGATTTATCTACGCATGGCCTACAGCAAATATCGCTGTTATGGGTGGTCAGCAAGCAGCTTCTACCTTATTCCAGATAGAAAAAGCATCGATGGAGAAAAAAGGTGTATCGTTAAGCGCTGAGCAAGAAAAGGAATTCATGGATACCATTCGGAAGAAATATGAAGCTCAAACCGACGTACGATATGCTGCCGCTCGCCTTTGGATAGATGCGATCATTGATCCTGCACAAACACGTGATATTTTATCAAATTCCTTATCCAGTTGTGATTATGAGGGGTATATCGAAGATTTTAATACTGGTGTGATTCAAGTCTAAGCGACTTTATTTAAGTACTTTTACAAAATCGACGTTGGTTTTAAGTAAATCGAATCGTTTATTTCCCAGTACTCGATATTAACTCAAAAACCCCGTATGAATCACTCAAAACTACGCACGATACTCGGTGTATTGATCGTGTTAGGAGTTTCCGAAATGGTTTCAGCTCAGGCTGTGCCATCTCAGGCATTCACTAATGTGACACTGCATTTTGCAGATGGATCTAGTGTTTCAAAAGCCACCATTCTCTGGAGGAATGGTTCTATTGAAGCTGCTGGAGTCAATATATCAATCCCTTTTGACGCAAAGGTTATTGACGGTGGCGACAGCCTCCACATCTATCCAGGTTGGATAGATGGAATGACCGAATGGGCTATGCCCGAAATACCCCGTGATAACGCCAGAGTTCCTGATCCAGGGAACCCTACGTACGATCGCGCAGGGATACAACCTCATCGAATGCCTCATCAAATGGTGGTAGGTAACAGTCGCGATTTCACCGATTGGAGAAAACTTGGATTCACGGCTGCAGGTGTAGCTCCTCGTGGTTTTATGCTGCCTGGTCATATTGACCTTATGTCCATTCATGGAACAGAGGCTAGTGATCAAGGACGTTTGCTCGTTCAAGGTATGGGGATGAGAGCATCCCTGCAATCATCACCCGGTGTTAATCCCAGCACAACGATGGGAGTGATGGCGCGTTACCGTCAGTTGATGTTTGACGCTCAAGCGCTTCGCGCAAATACTCGTTTGTTTGCTTCAAATACCAATGCTTACGTAGCACCAGAATCCGATCCGGTTCTGGAAGCCCTTTGGCCTGTAATGGATGGAAAAATGACGGTATTTTTTAGTGCAGATAATCCTGAAGATATTCGTAGAGCTTTTAGGTTACGTGATGAATTTGGTTTTAAATTGGTCATTGTATCGGGTCGAAATGCATGGATGATGGCTTCGGAATTAGCACAACAAAAAGTGTCAGTGCTGGCAACGTTGAATTTTCCGGCTAAACCATCATTTATGAATCAAACATCTAAAGATTCCGTTGATAAACGATCAACAGAACATAAAGCGCATAATCAACGTCAGGAAGAGGCTTGGAAAGCAGAAGTGGCAAATATCAAAACCCTCCTTGATGCCGGAGTAATGGTCGGGTTCTCTGGTGTTGGTCTTAGAAGTGCTGATTTTAATGCTCGTGTTAAAGATCTAAAAGAGATTGGACTAACAGATCAACATATCGTTCAAGTCTTTAGCACAAATACAGCCAAGATCATGGGCCATGGTAATCTGTTGGGTGATCTTAAAAGTGGTATGATAGCCGGTTTTGGAGTGTATACACATCCCATTTCGGATTCTAAATCAAAATTAAACTATAGCGTTGCATTCGGAGATGTAAAGTACTATCCCGTAGCACCAGCTACAGCGAATACCCGCGGTACTAATGCACGAGGACAATCAATGGAAGGAGATAAATAATGAAGCTTACAACTATAAGTTTGATCGTACTCGGGATTTTTCTCTACGCTACCGAGACATTAGCTCAAAAAACAGGTAGTGTTCTCATTAAGAATGCAACCATCATAACTGTTACGTCTGAAACACATTCGGACAGTGATATGCTTGTTGTAAACGGCAAAATCACGCAGATTGGAAAAAATATAAATGCACCTACGGGTGTACAGGTTGTTGATGCTACCGGTAAATTCGTCATGCCCGGAATCATAGACGCACATTCCCACCTCGCCATATCTGGTGGAGTGAATGAGCCTACTAATCCGGTTACTTCTGAAGTCACCATGGAAGACGTCATCAACCCTAATGATGTTGGCATGTATCGTGCCTTAGCTGGTGGAGTAACTGCAATCCATATGTTGCATGGTTCTGCTAACGTAATTGGTGGTCAAAGTGAAACCATTAAACTTCGTTATGGTTTATCGGCATCAGAACTTGTATTTAAAAATGCTCCCAGAACCATAAAATTCGCATTGGGTGAGAATCCAACCAGAGTTCACGGCCAGGGTAATGGAATTCAGCCACGTACACGTATGGGGGTTGAACAAGTGATTCGTGAGACTTTCGATGCTGCTCGTGATTACAAACGCCATCGTGAGACGTACTTAAAGGCTAAAGCTGATTTTGATAAGAGCCCAAAAGGGAAAAAAGAACCAGCGATGGTTGCCAGAAATCTGCGTTTTGATGTGATCAACGATATCCTTGATGGTAATATACTTGTGCACTGCCACTCGTATCGGGCTGACGAAATCCTGATGCTCATGCGTGTGTTTAATGATTATGGCATCAAAAATTATACGTTCCAGCATATCCTTGAAGGATTCAAAGTTGCACCTGAAATGGCAAAAAATGGTGCATATGCATCCACATTCTCTGATTGGTGGGCCTATAAGTTCGAGGTATACTATGCCTCCGCTTATAATGCTGCTGTTATGAATAGTTATGGAGTGAATGTAAGTATCAACAGCGATAGTGGTGAACTTATTCGTCACCTAAATCATGAAGCTGCGAAAACCATGAAATATGGCAATGTATCCCGTGAAGACGCGCTGAAGATGATTACCATCAATCCGGCAATTCAAATGGGAATCGATAAAATGACCGGTAGTCTTGAGGTCGGAAAAGATGCAGATTTTGCAATTTGGTCAGCTGATCCACTTAGTGTGTATTCGATATGCGAAAAAACCTTTGTAGACGGTGTCGTCTATTTCGATCGGGAAAAAGATCCTGATGATATGCGACTCATGATCAATCCGAGTGACACCTTCAGTCAAGCAGATGGATATGATTCATTGACTGGAAGACATTTTGATGCCTGTATGCAGGATGTTTGGTATTTGTTTGAAGAATCCTACCTAGACTACAGCTCGAGTTTCTGGCATGGTGGTCACTTTCACCTTAATAGAACGGAGCGTTAACCCATGAGAAATATGAAAATAGCTTCCAAACTGTTATTTACGATTACTCTTGCTCTGATATCAGGAACAGCAATAGCTCAAATTCCTGAAAAAGCTAGTTATGGTAAATTTGCTCTGTTGAACTGTGAAATTCACACAGTAAGTGATGGCGTTATTCCATCAGGAATGGTTCTAATTAATGGTAACAACATCGAATTCGTTGGTGATAATGCCAAAATTACTGCTGACTATGAATCAATTGATTGTAAAGGCAAGCGTGTTTACCCAGGCTTTATTGATTCATACACCTTCCTTGGTCTTGTGGAAATATCTGCCGTTCCAGTTACGGTCGATAATGCTGAAGTAGGTAATTATAATCCTCAAATGAGGGCATTTACTGCCATAAACCCGACAGCTGCAGCCATCCCTGTAACACGTGTGAGTGGTGTTACTACAGTGATAGCAGCTCCTACTTCCGGACGGATCCCTGGTAAGTCCACCTTAATTAACTTAAGTGGGTACTCCTCCGATAGTATGGCAGTAAAAGCGAATGCAGCCCTTCATATGGCTTGGCCTTCAAGTCCCGGAGGAGGAAGGGGAGGTTTTGGCGGATTTGGAAACGCTACTGCGGCACGGACTCCAGAACAACTAAGAGAAGCCTACGCCCAATCACTTCGGGAAATTCAGGATTATTTCGACAAAGCATCGTTTTATAACACAATGATGAATGCGTATGAAACAAATCCAGTCGGAAAAAAACGTCCTGATAAAGATCAGGAAATGGATGCGATGCGCGAAGTTGTAAGTGGTGAAATACCTATCGTTGTTTCCGTTGATCGTGAAAATGATATCCTTGAAGCGTTGAAATGGATTAAAAAGAACCCTAATTTCCGTTTTGTACTTGCCTCAGTAGCAGAAGGATGGAGAGTTGCTGATAAAATTGCTGAAGCAGGAATACCCGTTTTGGTTGGACCAACCTTACGTACTCCCACACGCGACTACGATAATTATCAGAGACCCTATCAAAACCCTGCGCTAATGGCAAAAGCGGGCGTAAAAGTAGCGATCATGACAGCTGGAACTGAAAACGTCCGCAATCTACTCTATAATGCCGGATATGCCGCAACATATGGGATGGGTACGGAAGAAGCTGTGAAAGCGATAACACTTTATCCAGCTGAAATTTTCGGAGTTGCTGACAAGGTAGGAAGTGTTAGTGCCGGAAAAATGGCGAATCTTTTTATCGCAGATGGTGATCCATTTGAGCTTACCACAACGGTTGAACAGGTTTTTATCGCTGGACAAAAAATACCTATGGTAAGTCGACAGAATCAGTTATATCTGGAATTTATTCGCAGAGACCCCTCTTTCAGAGGAAACTGATCGTACTGTAGTTTACGATAAAACCCCAATCATGCTAATGAGCGTGGTTGGGGTTTTTACATACGTGGGTGTGTCGATTGTTTTTCCAGGTAGTCCATGCAAGCAAAGTAGATCCTAGTATCATCAAGCTTGATTCAGTTAAATTAATGCCTGCATGTGCATGATTATGTCCATCCAGAAAATGTCCTGTTAATACCATGTGCTCAATGTCAGTATAATGAAACCCTACATGTGTACCGATAATGATGATTAAACCTAAAATGTAGCTCTGCAACAGTCGATAATTTTTGTGCTTTTTCCATGTGGGAATAAACCCCATACCACTTAGTGGAATGATTGAAACAACAAGAAGGCTCTCGAGATAGGATGGGAAAAGCGTTGAAAGTGCTGGCAATGTGAGTAGAAGTATTGGCATTGCCATGCAGTGTATGACGCACAAGCCGGATAGTAAAATCGATAGCCGAGACAGTAGGGGGATAGATTTATCTGTTATCATAAGAGGTGAACAAGTTATGCGCATTGCGGACAGAAACCCACCAAGGTTATTTCAGCATGAGTGTACTGGAAACCCTTTGGAGTTTCGATAGTGATTGGAGATACTAGTTCTGGTAAGCAATAGGTATGGGTACATTTTTGGCAGGTGAAATGCGGGTGACTCGACGTGTTTATGTGACCCGTATGTTTACTAGAGTTGACATACGCATAATGAAAGCTTCGATCTGATCCAGTTATCTTATGGATGATATCAGCTTTTGTGAGGCTACTTAGCGTACGG
>CAZXGO010000011.1:23255-27417 GCA_964640035.1 uncultured Chitinophagales bacterium | reverse complement strand
TAGTGACTGTATCCAGATCAATACCTTTTGATTGAAGGCGTTCTTCAATGTCTTGATGAGATAATGCCTTAGATGTTGCATGAAATAGTTCTAGTACATACAATCTGGCTTTTGTGACTCTCAGACCGTTAGATTTCAATTCATGTGATAGTCGCTCTTTATAAGGCATCATACAAGCTACGCTAAATGCAAGCTACTTGCAAATAGTGAATTCAATATGATTAAGATTCGATTGCGTTTATCCAGATCCAGTTTTGTATATTAGCCAATATCAAGAGCGATTAACGAAGTATCAGAACCACTTTAAATAAGTTTATGTATAACATCTGCTCAGGAATGATCAGGTGCACTATTCAGAATTCCTACCGTGAAAGAAATAATTAGAATCGCATCAGGTCAAGGGTTTTGGGGTGATCTTCCAAAAGCTCCTGTGGATCAGGTAAAACGTGGGAGAATCGACTACCTCGTCTTGGATTATCTCGCTGAAGTCACAATGTCTATCATGCAAAAACAGAGGAAGAAGAACCCTCTTCATGGCTATGCTCTGGATTTTCCTCCTATTGTTGAAGCAATTTTTGATGAAATAATTCAGAAAGGGGTAAAAGTTGTTACGAATGCGGGTGGAGTTAACCCTATTGCGTGCAAAAATGATCTTCTGGAAAGAGCTAATAAAGCAGGAGTAAAAATCAAGGTTGCAGTTGTTGATGGCGATGATCTAATGACTCAAATTGATGAATTGTTGGCAGCTGGGCACCACTTAAATAACATGGATACTCAGGAGCCATTACGTTCTGTTGTCGATCATATTCTCAGTGCTAACGTATATTTTGGAGCCAGACCCATCGTTGAAGCGCTTCAAACGGGTGCAGATGTAGTTATCACTGGCCGTGTAACCGATACAGGGTTAACACTTGGACCTATGATTCATGAATTTGGATGGTCATTTACGGACTTCGATAAAATGGCTTCAGGTACAGTAGCTGGGCATATTATTGAATGTGGTGCTCAGTCAAGTGGTGGCAATTTCACTGATTGGCAGCGCATTCCAAATATGGCAAACATTGGTTTCCCAATTATTGAAGCTTTGCCAGATGGTAGCTTTTTTGTGACCAAACATAAAAATACAGGTGGTTGTGTTGATATTATGACGGTCACGGAACAGCTCATGTATGAAATTGGTGATCCGAAGACCTATATAACACCGGATTGTATTGCTGATTTTACTTCAATCCAACTTAAACAAGCTTCCGCGGATAGGGTGTTTGTTTCCGGGATAAAAGGATATCCTGATACCGAATTTTACAAAGTATCGATAAGCTATAAAGATGGCTTTAAATTATCATCTACTCTTGTGTATTGCTGGCCAGATGCCATTGAAAAAGCTCAATATGCATCTCAAATACTCCAAGATCGTGCCAATGATCTTGGGCTGGATATAAAGCGATTTAGATCTGAACTCGTCGGATTTAATAGTTGTAATGAACTTGACCTAGTACCATCAGAAGAATACAATGAAGTTCAACTTCGTATTAGCGCTTCTTCAATGTCAGAATCGGATCTTAATCGTTTGGGTCGTGAAATAGCACCCCTTATATTAACGGGTCCTTCTGGAGTAACAGGTTTTGCAGGTGGACGTCCCAAGGCAAGTGAAATTGTTGCTTACTGGCCAGCTTTATTGTCTAAGAAAGCCGTTAAACCTAATGTTCATTTCTTCTCGAATTAAAATTTTCATCTTTAATCTCAAAAAACCATCATGGTAATTGCAATTATTGGTGCAGGTCTTTCAGGATTAGTAGCTGCACAACAACTGATGCAAGCGGGGCATACTGTTACTGTTTTTGAAAAAAGTAGAGGTATGGGAGGACGAATGTCCACACGATATGCCAAGGGTGACAGATCATCAAAATTTGATCATGGAACTCCATTTTTAAGTGCACAAGGCCCGCTTTTTAATGCATTTATCCATGAATTGGAAGCGAAAGGATTAATAAAAAAATGGACCAATAAATTTTTGTATGAAGATGCTGATACCATTACCGAGGTCTCAGCTATACCTTCAGGGGCTGATCTCTACGTGGCTTTGGATGGCATGAATAGTATTGGGAAATATTTAAGTCGGCCTATCGATGTTAGAAATGGAGTACGAGTAGGTGGAATAACCCATTTTGGAAAGAAATCTCAAAAGAAGAAAGCTTGGATGTTAAACCTTGATGATCAGCAGGTTTTTGAAGCTGATGCAGTCATTGTAGCTTTACCAGCTACTCAGGCGTATGGTGTTATCCAAACAGCTCAAGATGAAACGAGTATTCGTCGCATTATCCGCGAAATTGATGAAATATCCCATAATCCTTCATTGAGTTTTATGTTCAATTTCGGAAAACAGGATATTCCGGATTGGAGTGCTCTTAAACTAAATGACCCTAATGTCTCTTTGATTGTCAATGAGAGTTCAAAACGTGACTTTGGGGGAGATTTTGCTGTTGTGGTACACTCGACTCCTGAATTGGCTATCAAACATCAAACCGACGGCAGAGATCTCGCTCTTCACGAGATACTTAAGGTTTTAATACGAGAGTTAGGTAGTTACGCCTCTAATCCAATGTGGCATGATATTCATTTTTGGAGATATGCTAGAGCGAGAAAAACTATAAACATCCCGTTTTTTGAGTGTGATGATCCCGATTTACCTTTAGCTATTATCGGGGATTACTTTATGGGCAATGATCTTGAAGCTTCCTACAATTCTGCTTATGCATTAAGTGAGTATTGGAATAAAAAATATTCATATTGAGTTAGATTTTGAGAGAGCTGCTAACATTAAATCGGTACTTTGCGGCCTACAAAAAAGAGGTTGTTTGGGGAACTATTTTCCTAACTATATCGAATGCTTTTTTAGTATGGATTCCTATTCTGATACGTCAATCAATCGATAGGGTAGAGGAAATTGCAAAAGCAGAAGGGATAGCTTGGTCAGGGATATGGGAAATTTTGACAATGTCCGAATATCGGTTGTTACTACTGGAATATCCTGCTTACCTATTGATAGCCTCATTAGTGTATGGATATTTACTCTTTGCGACCCGACAATACCTAATTGTAGCATCTCGTCACATAGAATACGACATGCGAAATGAAGTATTTGATCACTTGCAAAAGCTGCCTCAATCATTTTATGCTAGGTCAAACTCCGGGGATGTGTATGTCAAAGCGACCGAAGACATCAACCGTGTCAGAGATTATTTTGGTCCTGCCTACATGTATACTATCAACACTATCACCCGAGCTGGTATTATCCTGACGATTATGTTCATGGTTAACGTAGAATTAACCATGTGGGCTTTGTTACCTTTGCCTTTATTATCCATTATTGCCTATTTCGTAAGCACCTATATCAACAAGCGAAGTTCAGAGATCCAGGAGCAATATGCGATGCTTGCTGGAAGGGCACAGGAGGCATTTTCAAGCATTCGCATCATAAAAGCGTATGTCAGGGAAAAGTATGAATCAACTAAGTTTGAACGTGAAAGCGAAAAATATCGAGACACTAAGCTGAAATTAGGTATCGTAGAATCATTGTTTTATCCCTTATTGAACTTGTTGATAGGTTTTTCCACCTTATTTGTTGTCTGGAAAGGTGGTGAATTAGTCATACAGGGTAGCATTACTATCGGTAATATCGCTGAATACGTAATCTATGTTACTTACTTGACTTGGCCCGTTGCTGCTCTTGGATATACTTTGAACCTACTTCAACGTAGTGCGGCTTCGCAAAAGCGTTTGGCTGAACTTATGGCAGAACCCACAGAGGTTGATCGAGAGAACGCGTTAGAATTAAGCCAGAATAATACTGGTGATATTGTTTTTGAAGACGTATCGTTTAAATATCCAGGATCAGATGCTTATGCGCTCCACAATATCAGCTTTCGAATAAAACAAGGAAGTACTGTTGCATTCGTTGGTAGAACGGGATCAGGGAAAACGAGTATTATCCAGCTTATATATAATTTTTTGCATAATTGGTTTCTTGCCACATAAGTTTTTAATGAATTTGATTTATTTACGTTTAATAAAATCAAAAAAATTTACTAAAAATGTTTTATTAATTGGAAATTATGAAGATTGTAAAGAGCTCTTAAAAAAATTCTCACAAAAACCAAATTAT
>CAZXGO010000011.1:5145-23245 GCA_964640035.1 uncultured Chitinophagales bacterium | reverse complement strand
TACTGAAGGAAAGATTTATATTGGCGAACGAAATATTCAGGAATATTCGTTACGCTCACTCAGACGCTATGTGGGTATGGTTCCTCAAGAGTCATTTTTATTTTCCGACACTATAGCGGAAAACATTGCTTTTGGAGTTGAAAACGCTAGTCAGGATACTATAGAAGCAGCAGCAAGTGAAGCACAATTATTAGAAACAGTAACTAATTTTGAAAAAAAGTTCATGACAGTGCTCGGTGAGAGAGGGATTACCCTATCAGGGGGGCAAAAACAACGAACCTCAATTGCTCGGGCTATGATAAAAAAACCTGGAATCCTCATCCTTGACGATTCGTTGAGTGCAGTTGACAGTAACACCGAAGATGCTCTTAAACGAGTTTTACGCCATAATATGTCTGGTTCTACAACAATAATGATTGCTCATCGACTATCTACTGTCAAGCATTGTGATACCATATTTGTGCTCGATAACGGAGAAATCGTAGAAGAAGGAAATCACGACACTTTACTTAAGAGTGCTGGAGCATATGCTTCTCTATACAATAAGCAACTTATAGAACAAGAATTAGCCTCTTTATAACATCTAAACAACCCATACATAAACGTTCCATTCATTCAAGTTTGATGTGGTTTGAAAGCCACAAAACTTAAAATAATCAAGGAGATAGACATGATAATAATGCCTCTTGGAATATCATCTGCAACCCCCACGGCAAATAGGCACTTAGCCTCCGTTGCACTTTGGAGAGATGGACGAATATTCTTATTTGACTGTGGAGAAAATGCCCAAATGCGAATGTTGCAAGCCGGTATGAAACGCTCTAAAGTAGATTATGTATTTATCACCCACCTACATGGTGATCATTATTTTGGTCTACTTGGTCTAATAGCCACCTTGCATATTCAGCGACGTGATAGACCCCTTTATATCGTTGCTCCTAGCGGGATTAAAGAATTTGTTGAATTCAATTTAAAAATAGCAGGTATTGAACCGGCCTTTGAGATTCATATCACCGAATTGGCCGATACGGTTGAGCATCAAATTGTAGTTGATGAATCTGATTTTTATGTTGAAGCTCGTTCACTTAAACATAGTAAATCATGCTTTGGATTTCGTTATCAGGAAAGGGATAAACCGGGTAAGGTCAATGCAGAACTTGCCACAGAATTAGGTATAACTGAGGATGAACAATTCAAACAACTCAAGAGTGGAGTTGCAATAACTTTGGCAGATGGAACGGTTGTTGAACCCGATAGCATTGTAGGCGAAGCACGAAAAGGTGATTCTTTTGCATATGTAACAGATACAGATTTTTGTGAGAATGCGGTTCTTTTGGGCAAAGATGTTACCATCTTATATCATGAAGCTACATTTGGAAAAGCCTTGGAAGACAAAGCGCTTGAAACAGGGCATTCAACTGCGGAAATGGCTGCAGATGTTGCAATTAAAGCAAATGCACAACGTCTGGTTATAGGACACTTTTCTGCTCGATATAGTAATCAGTATGTGTTACTTAAAGAAGCTAGAAGAATCTTTCCTGATACCTGGTTGGCTACAGAACTTCGTCCAATAATGACAGATCCAGTTCATGAAAAAGCCATATTTAAGACCATGTCTGAATCAACATCTGATTCCTTGCAACACAGGTCAAACCGTGGGCGTGGTGATCTTAATGACAGACCTCGTAAAAAAAGAATGATGACTCGTCGATCTTCACCTGTTGAGGGTTCATATCGACGTGAACAGCGTGGGACTGAAGGTCAGGGTGGTGACTATTACAGATCACGAGGGTCATCTCGTCCACCTTACCAAAGAGACGGCGGTTATAACCGTAATGCTGATCGTCCTTTTAATCGTGATCAAGGTGGATATTCACGGGGTGGTGATCGTCCATATAATCGCGAGCAAGGTGGATATTCACGGGGTGGTGACAGACCCTATCAACGCGATCAGGGATCTCGCTACCCTCAACGAGATCCAGGATATACTCGTGGTGCTGATCGTCCCTATAATCGTGAATTCAATAGAGATGGCGGATACGATCGCCCATACAACAGAGATGCTTCTCCTCAAGATAGACCGGTAAATCGCGACTATACTCGATCTGATCGCCCTTATCAAAGAGATCAAGATCAATCATTTGACAGAAGACGTTCAGGTACAGATGATGAACAAATTAAACGAGATGATCATCAACGTGCATCATCACCGGATCGTAGACCTATAACCCCACGGAATACATTCGATGACTACGACCGCTTCTAAAGCGGATACTCCTTCCAAGAAAAATATAGCCGTCGATTCAACATTGATTCGACGGCTATATCAATTTCTTAAACCGTATCGGTTTTTTGTTCTTTTAGCTCTTGTTCTTACGCTTCTCATATCATGGTTGAGTACGGTTAGACCCTATTTGACTCAAATTGCTGTTGATGAACATATTGCTAAGAACGACCCGGAAGGATTATTACATATTATTCTTTTGATCATGCTCACCTTATTTGGTGAGTCGATCTTACTTGTATTTACCACTTATTTGACTAGATGGGTTGGGCAAGGTACCTTATTTCGACTCAGAATGTCAGTGTTTGACAAACTTCAAAGTCTGAATGTTCAGTACTTTGATAAGAGTCCAATTGGACGTTTAATAACACGCACAACTAACGATATTGAAGCTATTGATGAGCTGGTTTCGGCAGGGGTTGTAACTATACTCGGCGACCTGTTGCGAATTGGATTTATCGTCTATTTTATGGTTCAAATGTCGGTTGAATTGACAATTGTATCCTTATCTACGCTACCCATTTTAATTTATGCCACAATTATATTTAAGTCGAAAGTTCGTGTGGCATTTCTAGAAGTTAGAGATCAGGTAGCCAAACTTAATTCTTTTCTTCAAGAGCATATTAATGGGATGGCAGTTGTTCAACTATTTAGTCGTCAACATCAAGAATCTGAAAGATTCAAATCCATTAATCGGACACATGCAGATGCCCATATACGTACCATCTTTTACTTTGCTCTTTTTTGGCCGATAGTAGAGGTGTTATCTAGCTTAGCTATGGCTATCGTTGTTTGGTATGGAGGAGCTTCTGTTCTGCTAGATGGTGTTAGTTTTGGAGTTTTGCTTGCTTTTATACAGTATGTACGGCAATTCTTTGTGCCTATTCGGGATCTCTCAGACAAGTTTAATACTCTGCAAAGTGCAATGGCAGCATCAGAACGAATATTTGGTGTTTTAGATCAGGTAAATCCAATTCAATCGCCAGTTCAACCTGAATATCCTGAGAAACAAGAAGGAAAGATTTGTTTTGAGGGGGTTTGGTTTAAATACAATGAAAACGAGGAGTGGATTTTAAAAGATGTTTCATTTCAGGTTGATGTTGGTCAGACAGTTGCTATCGTAGGTGCAACAGGTGCAGGAAAATCAACTATAATCAACCTAATTACTCGGTTTTACGACATCCAAAAAGGTCGTATTACGCTCGATGGTATTGATATACGTCATATGGATCTGGCATATTTAAGGTCCTATTTTAGTCTTGTCATGCAGGATAATGCGTTGTTTTCCGGAAGTATTTATTCAAATATTACCATTGGAAATCCATCAATTCAGCTCGAGCAGGTTAACTCTGCAATAAACATGGTTGAAGCGAATCGATTTATCGATAAGTTACCAGGTGGGGTGAATTTCGAATTGAAGGAAAGGGGTGCGTCACTTTCTCTTGGTCAGCGACAATTGTTATGCTTTGTTCGAGCTATTGTGTATGATCGAAAAGTACTCATTCTCGATGAAGCAACCTCAAGTGTTGATACGGAGACAGAATACCTTGTGACACGAGCAACTGCGAAACTAATGGAAAATAGAACATCCATCATTATTGCCCATCGATTATCGACCATTCAACATTCTGATATCATATTAGTAATGCATAGAGGTGAAATACGCGAACAAGGCAATCATTTTGATTTGATGCGAAAAGAGCAAGGCATTTATAGGAAACTATACGATCTTCAGTACAAAGATCAGCTCGAAGTGTTGAACACCTAGTACCTTACATTTGTAAAAGAAAACGTTTAAGATCTGCAGGTGTACCTGGAAGAAAACAGAAGAATCTATCTGTGAACAACACCCCTGTGTTCATCTGACAGGTGTTGTCTAATGTACGTCCAACTTCGTAGCCTAGCGAGCGCATGATAGCCGCTGGACCACATAAATCCCACCAGTGAATGTTTCGACGGTCCATATAAGCATCAGAAAAACCAAACGCGGGACCCATTATACCAGGATGCCCCCATAATGGTTTTGCTTTTTCAAATTTGGGGTGATTGTAAACAGCGTTTCGCTGTATTTCGTCAAATCCCTTTAGTGTAATCTTCAAGATTCCGGAGGAATAGTATGATGCCTGATCTAAAGATGTTTTCGATCCATCTGCATGCCACATTACTGCCGGATAATCATATCCACCAATAAGAATATCACCAGACAGAGGGTAAGCGCATATACCCAATACGGGTTCGCCCTGAACACAAATACCAATAAGAATGTGAAAGGGATTCTTCATGCTAATATAGTTTTTAGTACCATCAATAGGATCAAAAAACCACACTATATCAGCATTTATCGGCAGGGCTTTTTTGTCATTTTCTTCACCGATAAGTATTTCACCAGGAAATAATCTTCTTAATTCATCGAGTAAATATGCATTCGCCCAAAGATCTGCATTCGTCACAGGGCTTCCGTCTTCTTTGATGATAATTTCAAAATCATCTCTACTCCGCAGCTCAACTACCTTATTCATTACCCTTCGTAGAATGGGTATAAGTACTCGTGCACGTTCTTCGATATGTATCATTAAATACTACTGGATGAACTTCTAATAATAAGTACGTAAATTACGAATCTAATTATCAAAGCAGACACATCATGCTCACTAAATTTACTGATGATCAAATAAATGCTTTATTTCAACGCATAGATGCGTTGAGGGGGTATCTTTGACTACGATTTGAGAAAACGTCGCATCGCAGAAATGGAGATGCAAAGTCAACAACCAGGGTTTTGGGAAAATCCAGATACCGCTCAAGCTTTGATGAAGAAGTTAAATGTAGAAAAAGAGTGGATACTAGAGTGGGATAAACTCGACCAAATGCGTCAAAGCATTATCATTTTCCAAGAGTTTTTAGAGATGGGTGAGTCAGTAGAAGATGATCTTCAGTTAGAGTGTAATCAACTTCAAAAATCTCTTGAAAATCTCGAGTTCAAAAACATGCTCGATGATCCTGATGATACCAGAGACGCATTAATCACTATAAATCCTGGAGCTGGTGGCACAGAAAGTCAGGATTGGGCAAATATGCTTTACCGCATGTATGTTCGTTGGGCTGAAAGAAAAGGCTTCGATGTAGCAACTGTAGAATATCAAAACGGCGATGTGGCTGGTATCAAGAGTGCAACCATTGAAGTAAAGGGGAATTTTGCCTACGGTTTTTTGAAAGCGGAGAATGGTGTTCATCGTTTGGTACGTATATCTCCATTTGATTCGAATGCACGTCGTCATACATCATTCTGTTCTGTTTTTATTTATCCCGTTATTGATGATGAAATCAATATTCAGCTCAATCAAGACGACATTGAGTTACAACGTTTTCATGCAGGCGGTAAAGGTGGACAGAATGTTAATAAAGTTGAAACAGGCGTTCGTTTAATTTGGACCGGGAAATTGTCGAACGGCAAAACTGAACGCGTTGTCGCTGAATGTCAACAGGAGCGTTCTCAACTACAAAATCGTGAGAAGGCGATGATCATGCTCAAATCACGAATTTACAATCTCGAAAAAGAAATCCGCGAAGAGGCAAAAAGTAAGATAGAAGGTACTAAATTGGCTAACGAATGGGGATCACAGATCCGATCATATGTATTGCATCCCTATAATATGGTGAAGGATCATCGTACAAATTATGAAACATCCGATACGGGAGGGACACTTGATGGTGACCTTGATGATTTCATTAAAGCCTATTTGATGAGCGACTCTACTAAAATATCATAACATAATTCCTAAACCTCTATGATACGCGTTGGCATCACAGGTGGTATCGGAAGTGGTAAGAGTACCATATGTCGTGTATGGGAAGAAATGGGTGCTTATGTAATTCATGCAGATGAATTAGCAAAAGATATTATGGTCAATGATCCAGAAATCGTTAAAGCCATAAAAAAGGTGTTCGGAGAACGGGCGTATTTCTCCGATGGAAGTTTGAATCGTTCATGGCTAGCAGATCAGGCATTTGGAAATGACAGAATTATTGAACTCAATCAAATCGTTCACCCGGCCGTTTTTAAAGCATCTGAGGAGCTCATGCATGATGCTGAAAAGTTGGGATATCCCGTTGCCGTTAGAGAAGCAGCAATATTGTTACAATATGGACGCCCTAATGATCTAAATAAGATTGTACTGGTATTAGCCGATAGGGATAAAAGGCAAAATTGGGTCAAAATACGTGATAACTACTCCTTAGAGCATATTCGAAATAGGTTGGATGCACAACCAGCATATGAAGAATATATTCCTCTTGCTGATATTGTTATACATAATGATGGTACATTAAACGATCTTGAAAATAAAGCCCGTCAAACGTACATTGAGCTAACTACTATTTAATCAATGTGTCATGTCTTCTGACAGAGAACGTCTGATTACCCTCGAAGAATTTATTATACGTGGACAAAATCGATTTCGGGGAGCAACTGGAGAACTATCACAATTACTACGCGATATCGGATTAGCAGCAAAGATTATATCTCGAGAAATAAACAAAGCTGGAATCACAAATATCCTGGGAAATATTGGCTCCGAAAATATTCACGGAGAGAGCGTAAAGAAACTTGATAATTTCGCGAATGAACAGATGCTTCTTGCTCTATCGCGAAGCGGAAACGTTTCTATGATTGTGTCGGAAGAAAACAAAGAGATCATACGATTAAAAAGCAGCTCTGGTAAATATTTGGTGTATACCGACCCTCTTGATGGATCATCAAATATTGATGTAAATGTCTCTGTAGGTACAATTTTTTCGATTTACAGGAGAGTAAGTGACCCTGCTGATGAGCCAGATCTAGAGGATGCACTTCAGCCTGGAATTAGCCAAACAGCAGCCGGTTATGTCGTCTATGGATCCAGTACGATGCTGGTGTATACCACAGGCTTAGGTGTATCGACATTCACGCTAGACCCTAGTATTGGAGAGTTTTTTCTTGCTGAAAACAACATCCAAATACCGGCTTTGGGAGTAACCTATTCAGTTAATGAAGGAAGCTATAAAAGTTGGGAAGAAGGATTAAAACAGTATATAAAATTTTGTCAGGAAGATGACCCTTCGAGTTTTCGTCCATATTCTGCGCGATACATTGGTTCTATGGTTGCCGATATTCATAGAATATTACACAAGGGAGGAATTTTTATTTATCCACCCAGTAAACTATATCCTGAAGGAAAACTCCGCTTAATGTATGAATGTAATCCTATGGCTTTTATAATTGAACAGGCTGGAGGAAGAGCAATTGATGGTGATCAAAGAATCATGGATATTCAACCAACCAACATACATCAACGATCACCTATTTATATAGGTTCACGACATAATGTTACTGATGTGGAAGTTCTGCTGAAACAATACAGGGTCTAAAAGTCTACTTTAAGTCCTTCCCGGATGTCATATTTTAGACAGTAACCGGCGTTTACTTCAATAACGTACATCGCATTTCCTTTAGATTCAAACTGTCGTTCAGATAGAGGTGGCGTATTTGTATGGATGTTGACAATCTCTTTGTCTTTGTTTAGAAAAATTATATCTAATGATAGGGGAGTGTTGGCCATCCAAAAACTTAGTGGAGCTTCATAATCAAATACAAATAACATCCCATAGTTTTCGGGCATATCCCAAACATCCATTAATCCCTGATTTCGCTCTTCATCAGTGTCAACAACTGCAGCCATGATGGAGGAAATTTTGGCTCCATTATTGTCTAGAAAACGGATCTCTTTTGTGTAATCGAGTACTCTTCCTCTTGGCTTTTGGCTACTGGATGTTTGTTTGGAACCAGTATCACTGGAGCATGATGAAGCTCCAGTGATGATCAATACGGCGATAACTAGAAATCGCATGTTAACGAGTTAGATTTATGGTGGTTTTAGCTGTTTTACCATTACTGTTGATCTCAAGGGTATATGTACCAACAGCGGCATACGATTCAGTTTTTGTTTTAGGGTTAGTCCCTTTCAAATTCCACGAATAATAGGAGAATCCCTTGTTAGTATTAATGGACTCTTCAAAAACAAAACTGCCATCACTATTTGTGATTTTAACGTTCATTTGACCAGATTTTCCAGTGTAGTACAAAATGGACATTTCCGGCGAGGCTGGTCCTCGTGACATGATAGCTGATACAGGTGCACCCCAGTTAGGCATTCTTCTCATGGATTCTGGTTGCCAAACCATTACACCATCTTCAATCAGATTACCTTTTACCTCTCTGAGAGGTTTAACATCCATCAAAAAAATACTCCTACCATGCGTGCCGATTACTAGTTCGCTTTCTCTTGAGTGAATAACCATATCATACGATGCCACATTTGGCATTCCGTTTAACGTATTCCAGGTTTTTCCACCATCGAGACTACTATATGATCCATGGTCTGTTCCTGCAAACAATAAATCAGCATTAACGGCATCCTGTAGGATCACATTAGTAGCCTCCATCGGTAAATTACCGTTGATAGACAACCATGTTTGTCCATAATCTGTTGTCTTATACAGGTAGGCATTGAAATCATCATATCTGTAACCGGTAAGGGCCACGAATGCTGTTGCCTGATCATGGGGTGAGGCCTGTACTTTTGCAACCCAAAGGTCTTTTGGCAGGTTAGATGTTACATTCTTCCAGGTTTCACCACCATCGAATGTTAATTGTACGTTTCCATCGTCGGTCCCAACCCAAATCAGTCCAAACTTAAATCGAGATTCTGAAATAGTAGTAATGGAGGAATATGGAACATTACCCTGCGGGCGATTAT
Organism: uncultured Chitinophagales bacterium; assembly: GCA_964640035.1. Lineage (GTDB taxonomy): Bacteria > Bacteroidota > Rhodothermia > Balneolales > CAYWCV01 > CAYWCV01. The sequence continues at coordinate 14,167 of CAZXGO010000011.1, read as the reverse complement.
TCGTTAAATCTGGTGATATGATCTCAAATTGATCACCCTGTTTCAGACTCCTCATAAGGTACTGTGATCCCATATAGATAATATCCGGGTTGTGTGGACTCATAACTACCGGGGTGTTCCAGTTAAAACGATGTTTGTCTTTACCAATATCTGATTGAGGGGTTATTGATACGCGTGTACCTTTCTGGCGATCATATCTGGCATAATTTCCAAATTGGCTCCCGGAAATAACGATATTGTGATTTCTAGGATCAGGAACCACATGCATTCCATCACCTCCACTTATGGGTTCCCAATGTCTGGTTTTGTTTGGAATCGAAGTGGATGATCCAAAATACACTCCATTGTCTTGCATACCCCCATAAATGTTGTATGGATCAGCCATATCAACATTAACGGTATAAAATTGACCTACGGGTTTATTGTTATAATGTGTCCAGTGAGCACCTTTATCCCAGGTAATGTATAATCCACCATCATTTCCTAATATGATGTGGTTTGAATTATTTGGATTAATCCACATGGCCTGGTGATCTACGTGTACTCGATTTCCGTAAACGTCTACCTGTTTGTTATCGATTTGTTCAAACGTCTTGCCACCGTCTTTGGATGTCAAAAGTGGCACTCCAAGAATATAAATTTCATTTTCGTTGTCAGGTGATACACGAATTTCACCGAAATAATAGCCGTAGGTAGAGTACAAATTGTCAATTCTTGGAGTGTGCGTTTTTGACCAAGTTTGGCCACCATCATTACTTCGATAAACTTCAGCTCCTTTTACGGTAGAATTGAATAGGGCGGTGTTAGCATCACCTAGCCAATTAGCGACATCAGCAGGAGTGAACTCCAAAGCGGTAATCGACTTCTTTACACTTGCAGCTGTATACTTGGCCGGATAGCGGTTATCACGAAGATATTTCTCTAACTCATCGTCGGATAGAGAAGTAAATTGAGATGCATTCATTGTACGTATAGTACCTGGCTGGAGTCCCTCTCTAGACTGTTGACGACGTGCTTCTGATCGTACCTCTTCCTGGTTATCAAGGAGTGCATAAATCACATTCGGATTCGATAATGAAACTGAGAGCCCAATACGACCTACTTCGGGTCCATCGGGAAAGCCATTCATACTCCTTTTCCAGGTTTCACCACCGTCTTCACTTTTCCATATACCTGAACCTGGGCCATTTCCTTTGAAATTGTTTGCTTTTCTGCTTCTTTCCCAAGAAGTAGCCCACAGGATGTTTGGATTACTCGGGTGAATGGCAATATCTATCACCCCGGTACTATCATTTATGAAAAGTGTTTTATTCCATGTCCGACCACCATCTACCGTTTTGTATAGTCCTCGTTCACTGTTATTACTATAAAGCGAACCTAGTGAGGCTACCCATGCAATGTTTACATCCGTTGGATGCGTGATAATACGACCCATGTGTTGAGAGTGCCGTAATCCCATGTGTGTCCATGTTTGGCCGGCATCTGTAGATTTGAAAATTCCGGCCCCAGCGTAACTGGATCTGGAGGAGTTGTTTTCACCAGAACCAACCCATATAACATTAGGATCGGCATGTGATATGGTGAAATCTCCAATACCTAGAGCGTCATTACCATCAAATACAGGCTCGAAACTTGCTCCATTATTAACTGTTTTGAACAATCCCCCTGAGGCATAAGCTACATAATATGTATTTGGTTGCCTTGGGTCGACATCTACATCCGTGACTCGACCACCCTGAATAACAGGTCCCACATTACGTAAAGGAAGCTTTTTAAATAAAGAAGATTGCTGTAATTCTTTTTTCTGTCTGGAAGCATTCAACATATCAGATTCAGAACTAACTCTAGATTGGGCCAGAGTAGAAGAACTTATTATTGAAGTGAAGAACACAAGTAGGGATAGAACCCGAATAGAAGAGTACATACGTTTGTTAGATTGATGTTCTGGGAAATTCCACATACAACTGAAATTGGTGCAAGACATAGGGAGAGCCTTATATCCATCAGTAGGATGGATTGGATTGTTATTATAGCAAAAAAAGCCTATATTTGATAGATGGTAAGTGAGTCCCGAAAAGGCCTCACTTTTTTTGTTTGAAACTCATGAGCACATTCCCACTTGATCATTCTGGTACTTTAAAAACCCTTGCAAGTCAAGTTGTAGAGGGTAGCCATAACTATGTTGTGGATGTAGAGATAAAAGGTGGTTCAGGAAATCCGCTAATCTGGATCTATCTCGATGCTGAAAATGGGCAAGCAACAATTGAAGATTGCACAAGAGTAAGTCGAGAACTTAAAATATTAATGGACGCTCATGAAGTGTATGGAGAGGGAAATTACACCCTCAATGTTTCTACCCCGGGGTTGAGCCGACCACTTCAAGATGTTAGACAGTATAGAAACAACATAGGTCGTTTTGCTAAAATCAAAACCAGGGAAGAAGATAAAACAATGATCCTCGAGGGAAAAATTGTTGCTGCTGACGAACAAAATGTACAACTTCAAATGAAGAAGGATACAGTCAGTTTAGCCTATTCACAGATTCTGGAAACAAAAATTATTCCTGTCTTTAAGTAGACCATCGAAAATCCATCGGAGTTAGGATGCAATCGAATTTATCTAAACAAATTATCACCACATTTTCGGAAATAGCTAAGGAGAAGGGCATTGATCGTGATACCTTATTGAGTATTCTAGAAGATGTCTTTAAGTCTATGATCCGGAAAAAATATGGCTCAGATCAAGCATTTAGCGTGATTTTGAATCCGGATCGTGGAGACATTCAAATGTTACACATCAGAGAAGTGGTACCTGATGAAGAACTCACGAACGATGTTACAGAAATTGCACTCAGTCAGGCCCAAAAGCTGGATTCAGATTTAGAGCTCTATGACGAGTTCGCTCAGGAAATTCACATTGAAGATTTTGGTCGTCGATCCGTAATGATGGCACGACAAACACTGGTTCAACGTATTCGTGAAATTGAAAAAGATCACATCTATGACGATTATTCTGAGCGAATTGGTGAAATCATATTGGGTGAAGTGTATCAGGTTAGAACTCGAGATATGCTGGTTAATCACAATGGCGTTGAGCTTCTGATGCCCCGTGAAGAGCAGATCTACAAAGATAAATACCGTAAAGGGGACACCATTCGAGCTGTTGTTAAAGAAGTACGTCGAGATAACGGGAACCCTACTGTAATCATCTCTAGAACAGCACCTGAATTCCTAGAGCGCCTCTTCGAAAATGAAATTCCAGAAGTTTTTGATGGTATCATTGAGATTATTAAAGTTGTACGTGAACCTGGCGATCGCTCCAAGGTTGCTGTTCTCAGCCATGATGAGCGCGTAGATGCCGTTGGTGCATGTGTAGGTATGAAAGGTGTTCGTATCCACAGCATTGTACGTGAATTGTGTAACGAAAACATTGATGTGATCAATTTCACACCAGTAAAAACGGAATTTATCAAGCGTGCACTCCAACCAGCTGAAGTCCTCTCCATAGATATGGACCCAACCGGTAAACAGGCACGTGTTGTTGTTCCTGCAGAGCAGGTCTCCAAAGCCATCGGTAAAGGTGGCGTAAATATCAAATTAGCCTCACGATTAACCGATACAGAAATCGATGTGTATCGTGAAATCGAAGAGGAAGACGATATCGAAATTTCAGAATTTTCTGAAGAATTCGGTCCAGATGTCATTAAAATGCTCTATGATATCGGTTGCGACACTGCACGTTCAGTTCTAGAAATGGATGCTGAAGAACTATCCAGAAGAACCGAAGGACGTATTGATCTGTCTTCGGCTCAGAAAATATTACGAATCATTCAGTCGGAATTTGAGGACGAAAGTAACTAACATCATCCTTTGTTTTAGACTCGTTCTCCCTTAGACCATCAATCCAACACTATGTCAGACGGCGGAAAACAAAAAAAACTCTTTAAGGTTGCGAAGGAATTCAATGTAGCCACTCAAACAATTGTGGATACGTTGAAGGATGCCGGATATATCATCAGCAATCGACCTAATGAAAATGTGTCGGAAGAGATGATAGCAGCTCTTGAAGCCCACTATGGTGTGGATAAAGCTCGAAATCAGGAGCATGAGCGCCTCCGCGAAGAGTACGAACAAAAACGTACACCAAGTGTAACCACTAAGAAACCTGGTGTTTTTGATCTTGAACATCTTTTAGAGCCTCTGGAAGAGACTCAATCAAAGCCTGAAATTACAGCGGCACCCGTTGTTGACAGCTCAGAGGATGCATCTAAATCCGTTCGTATTACAGAGGAACCGGTTTTACAGGAAGAAGAGCAAGAAGAGTTCTTACTTGAAGAAGATCTGGTAGAAGAAGAATTGACAGTCGAACCTAGCTCAATTGAAGAAGATCACTTCGATCAGGATGAAGATGACTCAGATCACATTATTGATGAAGATGAAGAGGATGATAGCTCTACAGCGGATGAATCTGAAGATGAAGAAGTTATTCGGGCTAAAACCGATCGACTTCAAGGAACACGAGTGATTGGAAGGATTGAAATTCGCACAAAAGAAGAGTTGGCTGCCGAAGGTGGAATCGGGCGTGGAAAGAAAAAAAGAAAGAAAAAAACGGGTTCCGATACTCTATTAAAATCAAGTGAGGCTAGCCCAACAGAAGAGCTAGATGCTGATGGTAAAGCTAAAGCAAAGCCTAAAGTTGCTGACGATAAGAAGAAAAAAGGTAAGCAAACGCGAAGTTTTGACTCCGAAGAGGTGAACACTAAAATGCGAGAAACAATGGCATTGATGAGTTCAGGAGGCGGAGTTGGTAAAAAGCGTCAAAAACGCCGCAAACTCAAGCGTGAAGAGATGGCTGCCGATCGTGAGCAACAAGCGCTGCTTGATGAAATAGAAGGATCTATTCTTGAGGTTACAGAATTCATAACAGTAAGTGATTTGGCGGATCTACTTCGTGTTCCTGCTACACAAATTATTGGAATCTGTTTGCAATTAGGTTTAATGGTTTCCATAAACCAACGCCTTGATGCTGCAACTATTGAAATTATTGCCTCTGAGTTCAATCGTGAAATTAGATTCGTTGATGCAGATGAAATCGTTGAAGATGTTGAAGACATAGATGACAATCCTGAAGATCTTCAGGAAAGAGCCCCCGTCGTTACTGTAATGGGTCACGTAGATCATGGAAAAACATCTCTTCTCGATTACATTCGTGATACTCGTGTTGCCGCTGGTGAAGCGGGTGGTATTACTCAGCACGTCGGTGCCTACGCAGTAACCCTTCCAGACGGACGTAAAATCACTTTTCTAGATACACCGGGTCACGAAGCTTTTACCGCTATGCGTGCTCGCGGTGCTCAAGTGACAGATATCGTAATCCTTGTAGTGGCTGCTGATGATTCCGTGATGCCTCAAACGATTGAGGCCATCAACCATGCGCAGGCAGCAAACGTACCTCTAATTGTAGCTGTCAATAAGATCGATAAACCAGAAGCAAATCCGGAGAAAATCAAACAACAACTCCTGGAACATAATGTAGTTGTTGAGGAATATGGTGGTAAATCACAGATGGCACTGGTTTCGGCCAAAACAGGTAATGGGATTGATGAGCTTCTAGAGAAAGTTCTGATCGAAGCTGAACTGATGGATTTAAAAGCAAATCCAAATAGAAATGCCAGCGGTATTGTACTTGAATCTAAAATTGACAAAGGCAAAGGCGTTGTTGTAAACCTATTGGTACAAAATGGGTCAATTAGCGTCGGTGATGTGTTTGTTGCTGGTCAAGTTTTTGGTCGCGTACGAGCCATGGAGAATGAACTTGGTCAACGCATCCAGACAGCGGGACCGTCAACACCAATACAATTAATTGGTTTCGACGGATTACCTCAAGCCGGTGATAAACTTGTTTGTCTAGACGATGAGAAAAAAGCACGTGAAATCGCTCAACAACGTCAACAGATAAAACGTGAGCAGGAAATGCGCATGGTGCGTCACCTAACACTAGACGATATATCTCGTCGTATGGCTCTGGGTGAAGTCGTAGACCTGAACCTAATTATTAAAGGCGATGTGGATGGCTCTATTGAAGCATTGTCTGGATCATTGATCAAATTAAGCACCGATGAAGTTCAGGTGAAGATTATTCACACCGGTGTAGGTGCTATCTCCGAATCGGACGTTCTTCTGGCATCAGCATCAGATGCAATTATCATCGGATTCCAGGTTCGCCCAACGGCAAATGCCCGTAAATTAGCTGAAAAAGAGCAGATTGATATCCGCCTATTTAGTGTGATCTATGATGCCGTTGATGCAATCAAAGATGCTATGGAAGGTATGTTGAGTCCAGAGCTCAATGAGAAAATTGTTTCTACCGTTGAAGTTCGAGAAATTTTCAAAGTTCCAGGAGTTGGAACCGTTGCTGGTTGTATGGTAACCGATGGAAAAATCCATCGAAATACTCGCATTCGACTCATTAGAGATGGAATCGTAGTATTCACTGGAGAAATTGATGCTCTGAAACGTTTCAAAGAGGACGTTCGAGAAGTAGCTTCCGGGTATGAGTGTGGAATTTCGATCCGTAACTTCAATGATATTAAAGTAGGCGATGTTATTGAAGGTTTCGAAATTACTGAAACGAAACGTAAGCTGACCTCAAACTAATTGCGGAAGCCATGAGCATCCGAACCGAACGTTTATCAGCAGTAATTCGCAATGATCTCGGAGAAATCCTCCGACAGTATCAACAAGGTGCCATGATTACTGTAACTCAGGTTCGTATGACTGCCGATCTGGGATTGGCAAAAGTATATCTGAGTATCTATGCCAATGGACGTAATCCTGAAGAAGTGTATCGACATATTCAGGCATCTGTTCCTGCAATTCGTTCAGAGCTTGGACAACGTATCCGACATCAGGTTAGACGAATTCCAGAGATCATGTTCTACATGGATGATACGGCTGAATATGTAAACCGAATTGAAGAAGTCTTTTCACGTATCCGAAAAGAACGTGATAATTCAAGCCAAGGATCTTCCAACGAAGAATGAGTGATTTGACAGCAACACTCTGGAATGAATGTCCGGTTTATACTTCCAAACATTGGCCTCCCACGACGGAGGCACTGCCCTTGGGAGGAATCGTACTCGTACATAAACCCATTGGAGTAAGTAGTTTCTTTATTGTTAAAAAGGTGCGTCACTTCCTGAATATCAAAAAGGTAGGCCACGCAGGTACTCTTGATCCAGCAGCAGATGGTTTATTGATCGTTTGTTTTGGGAAAGCCACAAAATTGGTTTCTGCCATTCAAGAAGTCGATAAGACATACGAAGCTACTGTGATGTTAGGGAAAGAAACAGCAAGCTTTGATCGAGAGACTCCTGTTATACAAGAATTATCGTATGATCATGTTACTGATGATGATATAGATGATACGCTTCAACATCATTTTGTGGGAAATATTCAACAAATACCACCCATTTATTCAGCTCTAAAATCAGGAGGCGAAGCTTTATATAAAAAGGCCAGAAGAGGAGAGCATATGGATATTCCAGCTCGTAATGTAACAGTCTATTCTATTCAACGTTTATCCTCAAAATTACCCTTAGTGAAATTGAAAATTAATTGTGGTAAGGGTACCTATATTCGATCGATCGCACATGATTTAGGACAAAAACTTAACACATGTTCCTACTTAGCCGCATTAACAAGAACCACAACTGGAAATTTTTCTGTGGAACATGCACTTAGTTTGGATGACTTAAGGAGAACAGATTAATGAGTCGACTAGTAGCTTTGGATTACGTTACCTTTGACTCAAATTCTGTGGTCACCGTGGGTACATTTGATGGGGTTCATGCCGGACATCGATCACTAATTCAAAAACTTGTTTCCAAAGCTGCTGAACTAAACTGCAGAAGCGTGGTTGTGACTTTCGATCCACATCCACGTGAAATATTACAACCTGGTAGTCAGGGAATTGGACTCCTAACAAGTTTAGAAGAACGAGCAGAACTCCTTGGTCAACTTGGAGTTGATTTGATGGTGGTGATTCCCTTCAATAGGGATTTTTCACTACTAAGTTCAGAAGATTTTTTAAGGGAGATCATATTCAAAAAAATTGGTCTTAAAGCATTTATTATCGGGTATGATCATCATTTTGGAAAAGATCGACTAGGGGATAAATCAACCGTTGAACAGCTAGGTAAAGATCTTGGATTCTCTGTTGATGTAATCGAAGCACGTGAAATCAACCAGGTTATTGTAAGTAGTAGTCTTGCCAGACGATCTCTCATACATGATGGAGATATTCATCTTGTAAAAGAATGCTTGGGTAGATCGTATCAATTAACGGGAATAGTCGTTTATGGTGACGGTAGAGGCCGCTCAATTGGGTATCCAACGGCTAACATCCGTTTACTACATCCCCGTAAAATTATTCCCAAAGATGGAGTTTATGCTGTATGGGTTGATATCGATACTCGTAGATACGCTGGGATGATGAACATTGGTAAAAGACCGACATTTGGACTACAAGATGAAAAAAGTCTTGAAGTGCATCTGATTGATTTTAATGAAGATATATACGGAAAACGTATACGTATCCATTTTGAATCCAGACTCCGTGATGAGATTGCATTTGAGGGAGTGGAGGCTCTTAAAGACCAGCTGTATAAGGACAAGTTGCTTGCAATTCAGCGATTAAAGTCCTAATTTACGAGTCTATTGATCTTTGCAGAAATACTGTACCGATCTACTTTAGCATAGTAACATCTAAAGCGGATATCATGAATTTATCTCAAGAAGAAAAACAGGCCATCATCAACATACATGGCCGTGATAGTAAAGATACTGGGTCTCCAAAAGTCCAGATCGCTATTTTCACTGAGCGCATAAATCGCTTAACGGATCACCTTAAAGACCATAAAAAAGATCACTCTACACGTTTGGGTCTTCTAAAGTTGGTAGGTAAGCGTCGTAGTCTCCTTAATTATCTCATGAAGCATGATCTTGAGGGATATCGTGAACTC
>CAZXGO010000011.1:2760-5135 GCA_964640035.1 uncultured Chitinophagales bacterium | reverse complement strand
TCTGAACATACGTAAATAATCTTCGAAGAAGGCACGGTATGGCGTGCCTTCTTTGTTTTTACCCATCACATTCTTAGCCAGCAGGCCTGAGCGTGTGGTCCATACCCAAATGTAGCCTGCAACCAAGCCGTTTATAACGAAAGAAAAAAAATGAAAGCAGAATTAAGATCCGTTGAATTTGCACCAGGTAAAACCTTAACTATAGAACTCGGTCGTTTAGCAAAACAATCTCATGGTGCGGTTGTTGCCCGAACAGGGGATACAATGGTGCTTGCAACCGTTGTAAGTAATTATGAAGCTAAAGAAGGACAAGATTTTTTCCCTCTAACCGTTGAATTTCGTGAATCCTATGCCGCTGGTGGACGCTTCCCAGGTGGTTTTATTAAAAGAGAGGGACGTCCTTCAGAAAAAGAAATTTTATCCTGCCGTTTAATTGATCGTACTATTCGCCCACTGTTTCCTGATGCATACTATAACGAGACTCAGGTAATCTGTCAGGTTATTTCTTCAGATGCAGAGAACGATGCTGATGTACTTGGTGGTATCGCCACATCAGTATCCATAATGATCTCTGACATTCCTTTTGATTCACCAAGTGCCCTAGTTCGTGTAGGTCGCGTTGAAGGTGAGTACATTATAAATCCGACTGTTGATCAGACTCGTAAATCTGATTTCGACCTTGTTGTTGGTGGAACGATGGATAGTATTGCCATGGTAGAAGGTGAATTTCAGGAAGTATCGGAAAAAGAGATGCTAGAGGCGATCTCCATCGGACATACAGCCATTAAAAAGCTATGCCAATTTCAACTCGATCTTCAAAAAGAATTTGGTAAACCCAAAAGAGAGTATACTACTCCCGCTTCCAATGATGAGTTGATTGCTGCTGTTACAAAACTCGTTGGCAATCGATATGAAGAAGTATCATTAGCCAAACTTGCAAAAAAAGAATACTCTGCTGCTACGAGTGCCATTAAAGATGATGTACTTACTTCTCTTGCAGAAAGCTACCCTGATCACGGAAAAGCAATAGCAGAGATATGTCATGATCTGCAGGAAAAGGCACTACGCAAAATGATCCTAGATCACAAGCAACGTTTGGATGGTCGCAAGCCGGATGAAATTCGACATATTTGGACTGAAGTTGGATATCTGCCGCGAGCACATGGTTCATCGATATTTACACGTGGTGAAACCCAGGCTCTTGTAAGTGTTACCTTAGGTACCAAGCGTGATGTTCAATATGTAGATACTTTATTTGATCAGGAATCCAAAAGCTTCATGCTTAACTATAATTTTCCACCATATAGTACCGGCGAAGCTAAACCCCTTCGCGGTGTGAGCCGTCGTGAAATTGGACATGGAAATCTTGCAGAACGTGCACTCAAACGTATGATGCCATCTGCAGAGGAGTTTGGCTATACCGTACGAATCGTATCAGACATCCTTGAATCTAATGGTTCATCTTCTATGGCCAGTGTTTGTGGTGGTTCTATGGCCCTAATGGATGCAGGTGTTCCACTTCGTAAACCAGTTGCCGGTGTAGCTATGGGTATGATCGTAGGCGATGCAAAAGTGACCGTTCTCACTGACATTCAGGGTGAAGAAGATCACATGGGGGATATGGATTTCAAAGTAACCGGAACTGCAGATGGTATCACTGCTTGCCAAATGGACATCAAAGTGAGAGGTATCTCTCTTGAAGTGATGGCTGAAGCGCTAGATCAGGCACGAGAAGGCCGTCTTCACATTCTAGGTAAAATGGCCGAGTCTATTTCTGCTCCTCGCAAAGAATTATCAAAATATGCTCCAGCCTTCACAAGAATCGAAATTGATTCTGATCAAATCGGTGCTGTGATTGGACCTGGTGGAAAAGTAATTCAAGGAATACAAAAAGAAACCGGTACCGAAATTGTAATCGAGGAAGAAGGTAACAAAGGAATCGTAACCATCGCCGCTACCGATGCGGCAGCAGCAGAGGCTGCCGTAGCTCGCATTAAAGCGATTGTTGGTCACCTAGAAGAAGGTGAAGTATTCATGGGTACTGTTCGCTCTATCAAAGAGTTCGGCGCCTTTGTTGAAATTGTTCCAGGCAAAGATGGTTTGCTTCACATATCTGAAATTGATCATAAACGCATTAATCGCGTTGAAGATGTACTGAATGTGGGCGACAAAATTGAAGTCAAACTTGTGAAAGTAGAAGCTGGTGGGAAGCTACGTCTATCCAGAAAAGCTCTACTACCTAAAGAAGACTAATATACTATCCATTTGAGGTCAGAAAGAGCGCCGAGTCATCTGACAGGCGCTTTTTCTGCTTCATGAAATGACTCACAATATCGTATGACAGAAAAAATTCATCAAACGGTTTTAGATAATGG
>CAZXGO010000011.1:0-2750 GCA_964640035.1 uncultured Chitinophagales bacterium | reverse complement strand
CATAACTGAACCAATCGATTCGGTTAGAAGCGCAAGTATTGGCTTTTGGGTAAAAACTGGCAGCAGAAATGAATCAGACGAACAAGCTGGTATTACCCACTTCCTTGAACATATGTTCTTCAAGGGTACGGCCCAAAGAAGTCCCTATCAGATAGCCGCATCTTTAGAAAGTCTCGGCGGACACTTAAATGCTTTTACAGGAACGGAATACACCTGTTACTATGCACGATGCCTTGACTCACACCTTCCTGTTGCAGTAGAGGTTCTCTCAGATATGGTGAACAACTCAACCTTTCCTAAGGAGGAGATCACCAAAGAGAAGAAAGTTGTACTCGAAGAAATGAAGATGTACAAAGATTCTCCGGATGACTACATTTTTGAAGAATTTTCAAATCAAGTATTCCAAGAACATCCTCTAGGTCGGCCGATCATTGGCTTTGAAAATACTGTTAAGGAGATCGATCAGAATTCTTTATTCGATTATGTCGAGCATCGATATTTCCCGTCAAATATGATTATTGCTGCGGCTGGTAATGTACAACATGATGAAGTATTGGGATATGTCGAAACCTATTTTAAGGGCAGGGTATCCTCAAATACGTATACGCCATCAATTTCTAAACAGGATTTACCTACATCACCACAAGCTGGTGAGCGTCGTGTTCTAGAGAAAAAGATTGAACAGACTCATTACATACTATTCTTAGCGGCGGCATGAGTGCCCGTCTGCATCAAAACATCCGGGAAAAATATGGATACTGCTATTCAGTGAATAGTTTTATCCAGTCTTTTAGCGATACCGGGATGTTTGGGGTGTATGTAGGAACAGATCGAGAGTATCTCGAACATGTACGTGATTTGATCCTCATTGAATTGAAACGTCTTCAAGACGAGAAAATAAGTGATAAAGAGCTTTTTGAAGCGAAATCACAGCTTAAGGGTAAGCTTTTGTTAGCACAGGAAAATATGAGTAATCGTATGACTCGTCTGGCCAAAAGTCAGATATACTATGATCGCTATGTTCCACTAGATGAACTTATCGAGGAAATAGATTCTGTACGTTCTGAATCTGTACTGGAATTTGCTGGGCAGTTCTTAAATTCAGATTCTTTTGTTGAAACCGTATTACAACCTGAATCCTAGTAATAGTACAATTTTAAACTATATGAGTACACCTCTTCATCCCACTGTAGATATCCGCAAACTTAAAGATGTGATAGGTAAAGATGTACAGCTACAAGGCTGGGTGTTTAATAAGCGTGAAAGTAAGGGGCTTATTTTCATCATCATGCGTGATGGTACAGGTATGGTTCAGTGTGTGGTGAGCGAATCTGACGTCGATTCCAACGTCTTTGAAAATGCATCTTTATTGACGCAGGAAAGCTCCCTTCGAGTAACAGGCAAGGTCATTGCTGATGAACGAGGAATGGGAGGGGTAGAAGTTCAAGTTTCCTCTGTTGAGGTAATCCAGATATCGAAAGATTATCCCATTACACCAAAAGAACATGGTGTTGAGTTTTTGATGGATAATCGTCATTTATGGTTACGGAGCTCACGCCAATGGGCTGCAATGCAAATTCGTAATACGATCATCTTTGCGATACACAGCTTCTTTCAGGAACGTGGTTTCGTTCAGATGGATGCACCCATTTTTACTGGCAATGCGGTTGAAGGTACTACTACTCTATTTGAAACTGATTATTTCGATAAAAAAGCCTATTTATCACAATCTGGTCAACTTTATGGTGAAGCTTTAGCTCTTGCACACGGACGTATATACACCTTTGGTCCCACTTTTAGAGCTGAGAAATCCAAGACTCGTCGACACCTTACCGAATTTTGGATGATTGAGCCTGAAATGGCCTTCTATGATCTAAAAATGAACATGGATCTAGCCGAAGACATGCTCGTTTACATTGTAGAAAGAGTTTTAGAGAAGAATCAAAACGAGCTTAAGATGTTGGATAGAGATATCTCTAAACTTGAAAACATCAAAAAGCCATTTCCAAGAATCAGTTATACCGAGGCGGTCGCAATGTTGACTAGCCCAGAAATGATGGCGATGATCGATACAATGATCATATCACGCACGCGGGAGCAAACTAAACTACAGAAAGAGATGGATGAAATTTCCGTTGAATTTGGTAATGCTAAAAAAGGACGCAAATTTCAAATTGAACGTCGTCAACGGGAGATCAAGGAAAGACTGGAAGAGATTGATGAAGATCTTCGAAATATTCCAGTTTGGAAAGAGTCTGCACAAAGTAGAAAATGGGGAGACGACTTCGGTGGGAGTGATGAGACGCTCTTAACGATGGCTTACGACCGACCTCTAATGGTTTATAACTACCCAGCAGAGATCAAAGCTTTTTATATGAAGAAAGATCCAAACAATCCTCTTGAGGCACTTGCTGTAGATGTACTTGCACCTGAGGGTTATGGAGAAATCATCGGTGGTGCTCAACGTGAAGACGATATAGAAGAACTTTTACGCATGATTCGTGTACATGAACTCCCGGAAGAGGCTTTTGATTGGTATCTCGACTTGAGAAAATTTGGATCAGTTCCACACGCAGGTTTTGGATTAGGTCTTGAGCGTACCGTAGCCTGGATTTGTGGACTTAAACATGTGCGTGAGACGATCCCTTTCCCACGTTTATTGGGTAGATTATACCCGTAGTTTCAATGGCTAAGCTTGTTGAAACAGATTCGCTACAACAGTATGAGCAGTTTAAAGCAAGCATAAACTC
>CAZXGO010000010.1:35751-41932 GCA_964640035.1 uncultured Chitinophagales bacterium | reverse complement strand
TACTCTCCCGCTATCGATCGTATTTCAGGAATTGAAGTTATTAAAGGAAGTAGCTCGATCTTATTTGGACCACAAACCTTCGGAGGGGTGGTCAATTTTCTGACTGCAAATCCACCAGCAGAAACCGAGTGGAATGCCATGCTACGTGGCGGACAAAACAGCTTTTTTGTTGGACAATTAGGCTATGGTACAAGTGTCGGTAATATGGGTATTCGTGCAAATTATCTAAGAAAGAGTGGAAAAGGGGTTGGATTGATTGATTATGGCATTCATGATCTCAATGGGAAAATCAACCTTCGCCTATCTAATTCCTCTGTATTGGGACTAAAACTTGGTCTCTACGACGAAAATAGTAATGCAACATACGTTGGCCTGACACAAGCCATGTACGATAGTGGCAGGCAAGATTTCGAGCAACTCGCTCCTGACGATCGCATGCAGGTTCGAAGGTATTCCGCTAGCGCAACCCATCATTACTTCTTTTCCGATAAGCTTCAACTAAAATCCACTGCGTTCGCATATACCACAACCAGAGACTGGGTTCGACAAAACTTCACGATCAATCCGAGTCCAACAGTTAACTATATCCGTGTTGTTGGCGACAATAATGTACCGGGAGGAGCCTTGTACTTTCCAGACCAAATGGTCAGCAGAAACCGTGCATTCGAAGTGTTCGGGTTTGAATCAAGTATAACACTTAAACGTGCAAGTAAAGGGTTAAGCCACGACTTCCAACTGGGGGCACGTTATTTGCACGAATTAGCTTCCGAACAACAGATCGAAGGAACCACCCAGCGTATTACCACTGGAGTGCTACGTAACGATGAGCTTCGTTCAGGTCAGGCTATTAGTGTTTTTGCTCACAACAGAATGATGATCGGCGACCGCTTCGGAATCAATCCCGGTTTGAGAATCGAGCAATTTTGGTTCGATCGGGATATCCTTCTATTAAACCGCCAAATCACTTCAACCAAGAAGAGTGACGCCATCACTGAAATCATCCCCGGTTTTGGTATTACCTATGATTTAAGCAGCAGTTCTGAGCTTTTTGCCGGAATCCATAGGGGTTTTGGTCCCCCAAGAGTGAAAGATGCCATTAATAATTCGGGAGTAAGCGAAGAACTCGATGCTGAGAGAAGCTGGAATACGGAACTTGGCCTCAGAAAGCGTCTATCAGCTCAACTCAATGCTGATATGGTGCTGTATATGCTTGATTTTACGAATCAAATTATACCTGTTTCCGAATCATCTGGTGGTGCTGGACAGTCAGGAGTATCAGGCCTGGTGAATGGAGGTGAGACTATGCATGAAGGTATTGAGGTCTCTTTGAATGGAGCACATCCAGGCCTTATGGGTTCTCAGTGGTATCTGACCTGGGCACTCAACTCTAGCTGGTCACGCTCCTGGTTTAGTAGTGATCGATTTATTTCTAGTGGTGGTCAAAAAATCAATATCAAAGACAACAACTTGCCCTATGCACCTGCTTTTCTACTGAATTCGAGTCTGGCTGTAGGACTAAAACATCGCGCTGAATGGAATATTCATACGACGAGTGTTTCCAAACAGTATGGAGACCTCCTCAATCAAAAAGAAGGCAGCTTAAATGGCCAACAAGGAGAGATTCCATCCTACGTTGTTGTAGATACAGGTTTCTCGTATACCCTTCCGGGTCCAATAAATGCCCGTTTATCGGCAAGTATCAAGAATGTGATGAATCAAAGGTATATCGTTTCACGTCGTCCACAAGGCATACGAGTGGGTCTACCGAGATTCATCACTATTAGCCTTGAAGTAAAACTCTAATCTATCGTAACAGCGGGTTTTTAGGATGAAACCATTTCAATCAGATGATTGGGATGGTTTTTCTTTTGATCGAAAGGCCATATTTATATAATTTCATCTTTTGAAAACAGAACGATCCAATCGTGAATGGATCATACTGGATACTTATTGTCACCAATTGTTACTCATTCAAATAGATTAATCATGATATTCCGGCCCCTCCTGCTCTCTATTGTCTTTGTGCTACTCTTTTTAGCTTCCTGCCAGTCGCATTCCACCCATGATGACCATGATCACAGCGCGATGTCGAGCGATTCTACAAGCTCCGCCGTACCTAATACCATTCCTGGCAGTCCAGCAAGAACGGCGATGGCAGATGTAGGTGAGTCTCATGTGCACATGAAATACCATTCCCCCGCTGTTCGCGGCAGAATAATCTGGGGTGGTCTTGTTCCATATGAGCAGGTCTGGGTGACTGGTGCCCATAATGCCACATCCATCAACTTTTCCAAGGACGTTACCATCGCAGACACTAAAATCCCTGCGGGTAAGTATGCCTTTTTCACGATTCCCGGTCAGGACGAGTGGATTCTAATTTTAAATAAAAACTGGGATCAGCATTTAACCGATCAGTATTCGCAGGCAGAAGATGTTCTGCGCCTGACGGTAAAACCCGAAAGTATTGAGCACACTGAACGCCTGCGATATGATGTTACCGCAACAGGTGACCAATCCGGTAGAGTAACCATGAGCTGGGAAAAAGTCCGCGTAGGCTTCGACTTCAATCTATAGGCTTCTTATTTGCTCATTAAACATTCTTTCCATGACGGATGATCGGACTCCAGGTTGGTTGTACACCCACGACCGAAATAACACTGTTCGATACATTTTGGGGACAGTGGGCTCAAATCCATTAATCTGTATCGGTATTAATCCTAGCACAGCAGCCCCCAATGCCCTGGATAACACGCTTAAATCAGTAGAGCGTCTATCTTATTTTCACGGACATGATAGCTGGATCATGCTGAATGTGTATCCCCAAAGAGCTACCGATCCAAATGATATGCATATGGTGTGTGATGATGAGATACACAACCGAAATCTTGAAGCCATCCACTACATTCTTCGCGACATTCAAAAGCCGGTCTTTTGGGCAGCATGGGGTACTCTCATTGAGAAACGGTCGTATTTATTGCCGTGCTTGAACGATATTTGTCGTGTTACGCAAACGAAAGATAGTCGTTGGGTAAGCATGGGGAAAATATCGACCAAGGGGCATCCACACCACCCGCTGTATCTGAGTAAAACAAGTGAAAAGCGCTCCTTTGATATTAAGGGATATATATCTGAGCAGCTTCCAAATGGGTCAACGATCATATAATGAACCTCAATAGCTACTGTTATTATGTATCTAAGCTTCCCGTAGACAGCCTAGACCGAATCTATCATGATCGCCATTATGGGGTACCGATTCAGGACGACGACGAATTATTCGGCAGATTGATCATGGAAATCAATCAAGCTGGCCTAAGTTGGTCGATCATTTTAAAGAAAGAAGAATCTTTCCGGGCTGCATACGATCAATTCCGGATTGAAAAGATCGCTGCTTACGATGCATCTGATGTTCACAGACTTTTAAACGATGCCGGTATTGTTCGAAATCGATTAAAAATTGAGGCCGTCATTCATAATGCCCAAGTTGTGCTAGGCCTTAAAGAGGAATTTGGTTCCTTTAAGCAATGGCTGGATCAACACTACCAGCTAAGCAAGGCAGAGTGGGTAAAACTGTTCAAGAAAACATTCCGATTTACCGGAGGAGAAATAGTGTCCGAGTTTTTGATGAGCACGGCATACCTGGATGGCGCCCATGATACGCATTGTCCAGTTCACTTGAATAGATCTAAGCACCCCTTCGATAGCACCATAGGTTAAACCCCGGTACTACCAAAACCGCCATGTCCACGGGCAGAGTCGGTCAGCTCATCAACCTCTTGTAATTGAACCTGAATGATGGGAGCAATCACAAGTTGGGCGATACGATCTCCATACTGAATAGAAAAAGGCTGATCTCCCAGATTGATCATAATAATCTTTACCTCTCCACGATAATCAGCGTCGATGGTTCCAGGAGTATTCACCAGAGAAATACCATGCTTTAAAGCCAATCCGCTTCTAGGACGAACCTGCCCTTCATACCCACGCGGAATTTCCATCACTAGACCTGTAGGCACCAGTACACGCTGGCCTGGTTGTATTTCGATGACTTCCTGTGAAGCAGAACAAAGATCAAAACCAGCAGCGTCCATGGTAGCATAAGCAGGAAGAGGCAAACCTTTTCCATGATCTAATCTTTTGATGTTCAATACTAAAGACATGGTTTATTAAAATTTTTCGTACTTCACCAATTGAACACGAATACTACCTATCCAAACTTTCACGTGTCCTTCGAGTGGTACATTATCGTATCTATCTTTCATCACCCATCCTTTGAATTTACCACTGAATCCAAAGGGTCCATCGAAAGCCGCATCACCATCGACATACCAGGCATTTTCGTGCGTATTTCCAAAGATTGTATTTTCGACTTTTTCTGTACGCCGATAATCTTTCATATCGATGAAATGCTGCTTCTGATTGATAAAGATCGGAATTCGGGTGGACTTTCCAGTACCAGCAATCAAACGGGTATGATAAATCACGGCCGGACCGGAAATAGAGGGTCCTCTGAGCCTGAGAGTGTCCGTTTTTGATCTGGGTTTACGGGCGATTACCCTTCCATTACGGTAATCGTATTCATATTCTTCGATCTTTTTCTTTTTGCCGGCCACATCATCTTTCCAGTAATATAAATCGTATACGGTACTATCGTTATTGGCAATAATACTATTAAAATGTTCTTCTTTGTAACCGACAAATAGGAGTTTGGGATTTGAAGTCACTTTCGTACGAAGTATGCGTCTGCGCTGACCTTTATAGGTCGTATCACGATACTGTTCAACAACAGCCTCACCCAATTTCATGAATCCGTAGTAGGCTTCGTAGGTCAATCGTTCTCTGAGACCAACCAAACGATTTAACCGGGCGGATTCTTCAATATTTTCGATATATCGCTCATTCTGAATAGATCGGGCTTGAATTCCTAAAAAGCTTAGCACTAGAATGAGCGAAACTCCTAGTCCATATATTTTTGCCCTGGAGCTCATTCTTTTGCATCCTCGACAAAACGTGCGAGGGCGTCTTCATCAAATCCAACCATGACATTACCCTCCTGATCGACGAGTATAGGGCGTTTCATCACAGTTTGATGCTTTTCGATCAGATCTAGCATTTGTTCATTGTTCAATTCAAGGTTGCCAATACCTAGATTACGCCAGGTGGTACCTTTTTTATTGATTAAGGTGTCGAAATAGACCTTACTTGCGAGCTCTGCAATTTCATTTCTCGTGAGAGGCTCTTTTTTTAAATCCGCAAATTCGTATGATATCTTATGATCATCAAGCCAGGCGCGGGTCTTGCGAATCTGGTCACAATTTGGAATGCCAATGAGGGTAAGCATAAACAGGCAGTTTTCTCCTTGATATTCTGTAAATATACACAGAAATGGATGATCAAGCGTGAACAAATGATGAAGGTATGGCCAGAATCACTCAATAAAAGACAATGAAGCCGGAATCTAAACGTATATTACTGGCCTATGAACATTAGCAGTACATCGTTGTTTCAGTCGGTTCCTCATCTTGTGATTGCTTTGGTAATGATGGCAAGCTGGGGATGTTCTCCAAGCGAAGATCAGCTACTCTTTGAACAGGAGGCCTTTAGTGCCCCCTCAGGATTTACGGAAACCAATGATCGTGGGATTGTAGCCCGTAAGGATCCTGATGACTGGAGAGTTGGACCTATGTTTTACAGACTCATCACCATTAATCCGATCTATCCGAATCCGACAAAAGGGGCTGATTTAAGACTACAAGTCTATATTGAGCGAAATGAAGGTATTTTTGGCCTTGAAATTGTGCGTATAGACACTCGATATGTGCCAGTACGATATATACCTCTGTATAGAAATGCCCAGGCTCCATTACCTCCGGGTATAATGAATATCAATATTCCGTTTTCAATCATCTTCCCTCAGTACCCTGGCTTAGATGAGAGAGGCTTGCATCGTATACTGGTGCTTGATTCCAGGCAAAATTTGATCTCCTATGGAGACATTAAGCTGGAGTGATCGCGTAACAGATCTTTACAAACAAAGCGATTTCACATTTGCTCCCTAGCAAAATCGGGGCTATTTTTACCCCGGTATCCATGAAAAAGATAACCGCATCAGAACGACTAATACTAGACAAAGCTTTGTACGCAGAGTCATTTGAAACCTTATTGGAAGAGACTCAACTTCAGC
>CAZXGO010000010.1:31601-35741 GCA_964640035.1 uncultured Chitinophagales bacterium | reverse complement strand
GTGGAGCTTTGCGTGGTGATCTCATGAGTTTATTGAATGCGGGTTTACTGGAGGCTTATGACCTGGACAAGTCCGGCCATCGTAAAACACGGTTCTGTGATACCGATCAATTGGAACAATATGCCTACCGTGCCACGCGCACGGGGTTGAACGCCCTGAACGCTAAGCTATGAAACTGGAAGCCGAAATCAACGGCACATCCATCGCTGTAGAGATCCATTCAGAAGATGGTGTATTCAAAACACCGTCTATGGAGGGTCGATGTCAGTTTGAACCCTTGTCTGACGGCAGATATATTCTGCGATTAGATGACAGGATCTATCGTCTGGATGGATTAAAGATGAGAGGCTCCAGTATTGAATTTAGCATCAACGGTCAGTTCCTAAGCGCCAAAGTAAGCGATGAACAAGCTATCTTGTTACGCAAACTTGGATACAAATCGACGAATGATCAGGCTCAAGGGCAACTAAAAGCTCCCATGCCTGGCAAAATCATTGCCATTCATGCTACCACCGGAGATGAAGTGACCCATGGTCAGGCTCTGGTCGTGCTTGAAGCGATGAAAATGGAAAACGAACTGAAAGCCCCGGTATCTGGACGCGTTAGCAATGTGTCGGTAACTGAGGGTTCCTCGGTCGAAAAAAATCAACTTTTGATCGAAATAGAACCTATTGGATAAGTTTATCATTACAGGTGGAACACCTCTACGTGGTGAAATCCCCATTAGTGGGTCAAAAAATGGTGCTCTGCCTTTGATGGCTGCGGCTCTATTGGGTGATGGACCTACGACACTGTCAAATATCCCGAGACTCAATGATATTTACACGTTTAGCAACGTGATACGAGGCACGGGTATCGATGTTCAATTTGATGAGTTAAATAACACCTTAACCATCGACCCCAGAAGCTTTAATCTGGCTGAAGCTCCATACGATCTTGTTCGCAAGATGAGGGCTTCATTTTATATGCTTGGAGCTTTATTGGGACGTGTAGGGCATGCAAAAGTATCATTACCTGGTGGATGTGCCTGGGGTCCAAGACCTGTGAACCTTCATATCGAGGGACTCAAGGCTTTGGGTGCAGAGATCGAAATGGATGGTGGATATGTAGTGGCTAAGGCTAAAGATGGACGCCTTCAGGGGGGACATTTTCTCATGGAACCTAGTAGTGTAGGTGCAACTATAAATCTAGTTTTAGCTGCCAGTACTGCCCGTGGGAAAAGTATACTCCACAACTGTGCTATTGAACCTGATGTCGTAGTGCTTTGTAAAGCGCTGGCGTCAATGGGTGCACAGATTGAGGGTATTGGCACCCATACCTTGACCATCCATGGAGTTGAACGCCTGCATGCAGCCGATCTTGTAAATGCACCCGACAGAATTGAAACGGGTACATTTATGATTGCTGCAGCGATGCATCCGGATTCACAGGTCACTTTGACAGGAACTGATCCCTCAGATTTAGGTTATTTTACGGAGGTATTCATGAAAACGGGTGCAGAAGTCCGTATTGACGGAAGTACCATACATGTTAAAGCTCCAAACCGAATACTCCCCGTTTCCATTAAAACTCAGGTATACCCTGGTTTTCCGACCGATTTGCAAGCCCAATGGGCTACCATGCTCACCTTAGCCGACGGTACGGCTTCGGTGACGGACACGATCTATACCGACCGATTCAGTTACGTACCCGAGTTGGTCCGACTCGGTGCAGACCTTCACGTGGAAGGCAACTTGGTTATGGTTAAAGGACCCAATACCCTCAAAGGCGCCTCTGTAATGAGTACAGATCTGAGAGCCAGTGTGAGCCTCGTAATGGCAGCTATGGTGGCCCAGGGAACAAGCGAGGTACTACGAGTGTACCATCTCGACAGAGGTTATGAAACTCTGGAACTCAAATTAAACAAGGTGGGTGCCAGGATCACAAGATCCAAAGACCAATAACCATGACTATGCTCCACAAAACCGGAACATTAAACCTTTTATAACCCGACCTGATCGTTCAGGATATTCTATTCGATTTCGACACTTAAAAAAAACTACAACAGCTAGGTGTCGCGCTCTTTTACATAAAATCAGGCGGGTCTGAATAGCAGACTCATGAAGAATCAAATTATAATCCACGCTTCGGGTAAGCAAACCCGCGTGGCGCTCATTGAAAATGGTGAATTAGCACAGGTATTTATCGATTCCGAAGAGAATCAACGTACCGTAGGCGATATTTATCTGGCCGAAGTTCATAAGGTCATGGTAGGTATTCGTGCGGCCTTTATTCGCCTAAATACTGCCAAGGATGCTTTTCTACACTTCTCCGATGTCGGAGAGCACCTTGAAGATTATATCGTGATGTTGAATGGGCCCAATGCCATTCCCAAAGCAGCACGACTTACCGCAGAACAACGTGCTGAGGCCGAAAAAGAGATGTCAGGCTTCGACAAGCAGGAACGTGCGGGAAAAATCCTGCAAACAGGACAAAAACTACTCGTTCAGATTGTCAAAGAACCTATAGGCTCTAAAGGACCTCGTATCTCCACCGATATCACGATCGCTGGTAGATATCTGGTGCTCATCCCACTTGGTAATTATATCGCGGTATCGAAACGCATCCGCAGTTTCAAGGAACGCAAACGCCTGCGCAGTATCGTACAAAGTTTGGTACCTGAAAACTACGGTGTCATTGTTCGTACTGTTGCCGAAGAGCAGGATGATGAGGCACTACGTGAGGATCTCAGAGATGTGTTACAGAAGTGGGAAAGCATCATCACCAAGTACAAGGATGCTCAGCCACCTGCCCTGCTCTATCGTGATTTGGACATGACCGATAGCCTAATTCGTGACTTGTTCGCCAAAGATTATGATCGTGTGCTCATCGACGATCCTAAGATGCATAGATCCATCAAGAATTATGTGTCTAAGATCGCTCCCAAGATGGCTGCCAACATACAATTGTATAAAGGTTCAGAGCACATCTTTGATGCGATGAAGATTTCCTCAGAGATCGATTCCATCTTCAGTCCCAGGGTCAAAATGCCCAGTGGGGGCTATCTCATCTTCGAACAAACAGAAGCCATGTACGTGGTGGATGTAAACTCAGGTCGATATGCAGCCAAGAGGGATCAGGAAGAAAACTCTCTCAAGACGAATCTCGAGGCATCACGTGAAATTGCCAAGCAGCTTCGTTTGCGTGATATTGGCGGGATCATCGTAGTTGATTTCATCGACCTAAAAGAAGAAGTGAATCGCAAGAAAGTCTATGACGAGCTCAAAAAAGAGTTCAGAAAAGACCGGGCCAAAACCAATGTGATCCCGATGAGTGATTTTGGGTTAATACAGATCACTCGTCAGCGTATACGACCCAGTGTGGTAAACTCGGTCTCTAAAGTGTGTCCTATGTGTGGTGGAACAGGAGATGTGGTTTCACAGAATACAGTGGTAAGCGATCTAGAAGCTTGGCTGAATAAATTCAAGCATACTTACCGCTATCGTAGTCTGGATCTGTATTTGAATCCTTTCCTCAGATCCTTCCTAACCCGTGGATTCATCAACCAAATTTGGCGCTGGATGTTCAAATTTGGCATTCGTATCCATGTTGTCAACGATGAGACGATGTCGATGAATGACTTCCGTTTTACGCTTCATGGAAGTGATGTTGATATTACAAGTGCTTTAATCGCTGATGAACCTATTGAAAAGGTGATTAAAGAGACTCAAGAATACAATGCCACATCGCGTCGCAACAGACCAAATCTTGAGGTTGAGGATTCCGATGAAGATTCCAGTGCTAAATCGGGACAACAGGCCAACTATCCAAATCGTGATCGAAGAGATCGTGGAAATCCAAACGAGTTTCGCCATTTTCGTGGAAATCGTGACCATCGTGATCAACGCGACAACCGCGACAACCGTGACAATCGAGGCGATCGTGATAACCGTGATCAACTAGAAAACAGATCGGATAGGGATCAACGCGATCAGCGTAGCGAGCGTAAAGAATATGATAACAGGGATGGCCGAGGACCTAGAGATAACCGAGAAAATCAAGATCAACGGGACCATCGTGGTCAACGCGAACAGCGCGATCAGCGTGATCGTCGCGATCAGCGTGGTAACCGGGGTGGTCAACAACAGCGCTCCAGTCAGG
>CAZXGO010000010.1:28369-31528 GCA_964640035.1 uncultured Chitinophagales bacterium | reverse complement strand
ACCAAGTGCAAAAGAAACCGGAATGTCGAAATACTACAAAGAGGAAGCTCCAAAGGAAGCCAAACCTCAGGAAAGTAGTAACGATGAGCAAACTGATACACGTCCCTCACGTGGTCGTCGCACATCAAGTCGCACTCCTAAACCCAAGAAAGAAACGACACCTACGACAACGGATGAGCAATCAGAAACACCGGTATCTGCTCCTGCACCAAAACCACCACGCTCTCCGCGCGGCGGTCGTGGACGAGGGAAAAAAACCGATTCAAGTAATCCTGAAACAACTCCAAACACGGAATCTTAACAGTTATGTCAGCCAAAGATACATCAGGCTTCAATCTTGAAGCCACAACGGTGCTTGCCGTCATTCACAATGGTAAAGCAGCTATTGGGGGCGATGGACAAGCGACCTTAGGCAATACCGTGATGAAAAGTACGGTTAAAAAAGTGCGCAAGCTGCATAATGAAACCATCATGGCAGGATTCGCAGGATCCACAGCAGATGCCTTCACGCTATTTGAACGCTTTGAGGATAAACTCAACCAGTTTAATGGTAACCTTCAGCGAGCAGCGGTTGAATTAGCGAAAGACTGGCGTGGTGATCGCTATTTACGTCGTCTGGAGGCCATGCTCATCGTGATGAATCAGCAGCAAATCTTGTTGTTATCCGGTCAAGGAGATGTGATAGAACCCGATGATGCCATCATGGCCATCGGTAGCGGAGGCTCCTTTGCCCTCTCCGCTGCTCGTGCATTGAAAATGCATGCTCCCCATTTGAGCGCTCGCGAAATGGTACAGGAGGCCTTACGGATCGCTGCCGACGTTTGTATCTACACCAATCATAACCTAACTATTCTGGATCTGGAAGCATCATGAGTGTGAATCCAACTGTACAATTGACACCTCGACAAATTGTAGCCGAGCTAGACAAATACATTATTGGCCAAAATGATGCAAAGAAGTCAGTGGCCATTGCATTGAGAAACCGGTGGCGTCGTTTACGCTCAGATCTGGAAATTCGGGAAGATATTATCCCTAATAATATCCTGTTGATAGGTCCCACTGGAGTGGGTAAAACCGAGATCGCCCGTCGCCTCGCAAAGATGGCTGGTGCTCCCTTCCTCAAGGTCGAAGCGACAAAATATACCGAGGTGGGTTATGTAGGTCGTGATGTAGAGTCTATGATTCGGGATCTAACCGAAATTGCTGTCATTCTGGTAAAAACAGAAATGCAGGAATCGGTGCAGGAGCGAGCACAAGAAATGGTGATCGAACGTATTCTCGATATCCTCATCCCCCCTATTACAAAAACAGGCTCTACCGGATTTTATGTGCCACCAAGTACAGATTCGGAAGTGACAACGGATTCAGATCAGGAACTAAATGAACGTACCCGTCAAAGATTCCGTGAGAAACTCAACGCAGGTGAATTAGACGATAGAACCATAGAGCTGGATGTTAAAGCAACCACCCCTATGATGCAGATTTTTGGTCCACAGGGGATGGAAGAAATGGGAATGAACCTGCAAGAAGTCCTGGGAAATCTGGGTCCCAAAAAGACAAAAAAACGTCAGGTTCCCATCCGTGATGCTAAACGCCTCTTGCTTGCCGAGGAGGCTGAAAAGCTGATTGATCATGACAATGCCGTCTCCCAGGCACTGGAGCGGGTTCAACAAGCAGGGATCATCTTTATCGATGAACTCGACAAAATCGCTGCAAAATCGGGCGACAAAGGTGGGGTTGATGTGAGTCGCCAGGGTGTTCAACGGGATCTGTTACCGATTGTTGAAGGCTCTACGGTTACTACGAAATATGGCATGGTCAAAACAGATCATATTCTGTTCATCGCTTCCGGTGCGTTTCACGTGTCTAAACCCAGCGACCTCATCCCGGAGCTTCAGGGTCGCTTCCCTATTCGCGTGGAGATGCAATCCCTGACCGAAGACAATTTCTATCAGATCCTGACCATCCCCCGTAACGCCCTCACAAAACAATATCAGGCAATGTTGGGTAGCGAGGGCGTCCAACTTGAGTTTTTGGATGAGGCGCTCAAAGAAATTGCCCGCATTGCGGCAGAGGTAAATGCCTCTATTGAAAATATTGGTGCGCGTCGCCTGCATACCATATTATCGACCGTACTGGAAGAAATTTTGTACATGGTTCCTGATGAAATACCCACAGGTAAGGTTGTCATTGACAAAGAATACATCGACAAGCGCCTCGGAAATCTGGTTCGAAACCGAGATTTAAGTCACTTTATACTTTAAAATCGGACACTGATTGGGAACAATGAAAACCACCATAATGTTCTGATTTTATGTACCTTGATGCATTCATGTAAGAATTAAGATCGGCACACGTTTACCGTACATTATTTTTAATGCCCCATTCATGACTATCAAACGTTTCCTAGCACCTAATCTAATCGCTGTTACCATTCTTGGTTTATTGTGGTTGTCCGGTATTGATACCATTTTTACCAATAAACTTGATCCTGATCAGGACCGCCGAAATCTTCAAAAATATATCCAGGTTCAACGAACCATTGTCGAAAATTACGTTCAACCGGTCGATATTGCATCGTTATATCGTACTAGTTTAGTTGGTTTTGTTAAAGGTCTGAGTGACTCTAGCTTTGTACTGTACGGTACCCCTTTGGATACGCTAGCCATTCCTCAAATTGGCTCCGTTCGTGATGCGTTTATGAATTTTGAGTTGGCGTATCGGTATGTACAGGAAGCCATTCCTGGCCAAAATATGACCGATTTAACCGAGAGAGCTATCATTGGGATGTTTGCCTCGCTGGATCCCCACTCCAATTATGTAAAACGAGTTGAAACTGAACAGTTTCAAGAGGAGATGAGCGCTAAATTCCAGGGTATTGGGGTAAGTTTTGCGATCATCGCTGATACGATCAGTATTATCAATGCCGTTCCTGGAGGACCAAGTGAGCGTTTAGGGATTCAATCTGGAGATAAGATCATTGCCATAAACTACACACCAATGGATTGGGACATGACTCAGCACCATTGGGCATTACGATTGACTCCTTGGCGAGAAACGATCATGCTAGATGCAGACATCGTGTTCTCTAGCTCAGTTGACCATTGGTGGCCAACGCTTCAGCTGAGAGACGTATGCCTGACTAACCAAGTCTTTGAT